>JADFGE010000029.1 GCA_022567855.1 Planctomycetota bacterium
GTTGGGCGCGGGGTGCTTTATCCCCGCCATTACCTACATTAGTCGGAAACTCGCCCTGAATCGAGCCTCTCTAGCCCCGAATCTGCCCCTGTTTATCCTCGTTGGGTGCCTATCCGGCCGGTTCGCCCGCGGGATCGGGGCCGTTGTCGGGGTCATCCGCTTCACCCTGCGTTATCCCTTGCAGCGGCCGAATTGATCCGTCGGATTGGACGCGCATCCGGCCCGTATCGAGCAAGTACCGCAAGATGCCCACCTGCAGGTCGCGCACGGCCCGATCATAGGCGTCGCGGGCGCGGTTGAGGCCCTCGATGGCGTCGCTGCGCTCCAGGGCGGTGGCCCGGTCCGGGGCAGCCTCAATGACGTCCACGCGGCGCTGGGCGATGATCCTGTTTTGGTCCTGAAGCACCACGCTGAATCGTGCACGGTCCACGTTGCGAACCGAGGCTCGCGCTTCCACCGCCATCGTGTCCCGGAAGCGGTCAAACTCCCGAATCGCTCGTTCCACGTTGATCTGGGCCCGGCGAACGTCGAGGCGCTCGATCTCACGATCCAGCGGCAGGCCGAACGTCACCGAAGCGATGAACGACGAGTCGTCAGTCTCGAAGTCAAGCCCCGCCCGGGCCCGCTCGTCGTCAGTTGGTATCGAGACCGAGCCGGAGAGGTTCAAGTCCGGGAGCAAGTCGTTTCTGGCGTTCGCGACCGCGCGACGAGCATCATCAAGTTGGTCCCGACGGGTCTGAAGGTCCAGCCGGTACGACAGCGCGGCCCGCACGGCGGCATTGAGATCAGCCCTAGGCGGACGAAGATCGAACATCGACGTCTCGATAATCACCGGCTCATCCTGCGGCATCCCGAGCCGCACCCTGAATAGATCGACCGTCAGGCGAAACCGTTCACGCTGCGAGTTGAGACTGTCCCGCGCTTCGAGCGTTTCCCCCACCGCTTGGGCGGCCCCGAAAGGAGGCTCTCGACCTGCGTCGACCAGCGCCTGGGTTCGTTTTTCCGCCGCTTCCCGCATCTGGACCTGGCTCTCGGCGTTCTCAATCACTTGCGTCTGCACCACCAGATCAAGGAAATCCTGGGCGATCTCGAACAAGAACTCACGCCGAAAACGCTCAAAACCGCGGGCGGCGTACACCATGTTCCGCTCCGCCTGGATGCGATCCTCCCGGGCGACCTGGCCGGCCCCGCGCAGCAGTGGAATGTTGGCGCTGAAGATCAGCTCAGCGGTTTGGACGTTCTCCCCGGCCACACGCTGGTGCAGGTCCTCGGTCGCGCGGGCCAGGGCTCGGGCCGAGACTTCACCCCCGTACGGAAGACGCTGCGTCACGCCGAATTCGTTGACCAGCCGAAGCGCCGAGTCGAACGTTGCGTTGTCGCCGTCGGCGTCGATCGTGGCCGACAAATCGTCAAAGAACCGTGGACCCCAGCGATGTCGCTCGATCAGCAGCCGCAGCCCGGCCAGTACGTACTCCTCCTCCTCGAAGCGGTACTCGCGACTGTGGCGGATCGCATAGGACAGCACGCCGCGCAGATCCAAGTGCACAGCGTCGGGCGAGAGCTCCGAATACCCCTCGAGCCGCCGCATTACGGCGTCGGCGTTGTCCGACTCGTTGATGGGCGTGAAGGTCAATTCGTCGGCCGAGGGATTCACCGTTGGCACATCTTCGCGGTACAGGTCGCGATCGCGCCTGTCCAAGCCAAAGCGGCTCGGCGTCGAAACGCGCGGGACGATCGCGTCGGCCCCCAGCGTGGCCGTGCTCTGGGCGAGCAGCTCGGTCGTCCTCCGATCGATGCGCTCAAAGGCTGTTTCGCAGCCGCCGGCGAAGGCCAATACCGCGGCGCAGAGGCCAAGGGTCGCCGTCAGTTTGGGAGGGGTGCTGTTGAAGTGAGGAACGGGTGTCGGTTTCATGGGTTCAATGACAGTTGTACCAAGCCGCGGCCGTCAGGTCATACATGGTTCGTCCAAAACACGTTGCGTCCGATAGCGCGGGCGGTGGTGCGGACGGCGGGGGCGAGTCGCGAATCGAGGCGGGGTTGAGGCCGCGATCCAAGGTTGGGCACCCAGCCTGCCGTCTGGCTACACTCTCGGCCATGGCTCGCGTGACCTACGACAGTCAAAGCTTTTCGATCGACGGCCGGCGTATTTGGGTCTTGGGCGGGTCGATCCACTACGCCCGAGTGCCGGTGGAGGCATGGTCGGATCGGATCGCCGCCGCGGCCCAGGCGGGTCTCAACACGATCGAGACGGTCTGTCCGTGGGCTCTGCATGAGCCGCGCAAGGGCCGTTTCTGTTTTACCGGCCAAGCCGATGTCCGCCGATTCGTGGAGTTGTGCGCCGAGGCGGGAATGTGGGTCGTGCTCCGGCCGGGCCCGTTCATCGCCGACGGCTATGACGCCGGAGGCCTGCCGGCCTGGTTGATTGAGATGCCGCATGTTGCGCTTCGCCAGGCGAACGAGCCGTTTCTCGAGCGGGTAAGCCTCTACTTCCGCAAGCTGCTCAGTGAGCTGTCCGGTCTCCAGGCGTCGGATGGCGGCCCCATCCTCCTCGTCCAAAGCGAGCACGCGTGGCTGTGCTCCAACCACGTCCAGGCCGACCGTTATCTTCTGGAGATTACACGCTACATCCGGGGAAATGGCGTCAACGTGCCGATTTTCAACACGAACGACCTGTGGCAGGAGTCGCCGGGCACCATCGACACCTGGCGAGGACGCGACGACCTGCTCCTTCATCTGCGTCAACTACGCTCCGTGCAGCGCGACGCGCCCCGGCTGGTCAGCGCCTTCCAGGCGGCGGATCAGCAGACGTGGGGCGGTGCACGAGGCGATGATCTCTCAGCGCCGGCCCTCTTGCATCGGCTGGCGCAGGTGCTGGCCGCGGGCGCTCAGCCGATCGTCTCGCCGTTTCACGGGGGCACGAACTTCGGTTTTCTCGGCGGACGGGCCGCCGGCGCTGCGGATCGCTTCGTGGCCACTACCGTCGCTCCGGGTGCTCCGCTGGGCGAAGCCGGCGCGCGCGGCCCGAAATACAACGTGATTCGGCGCTTGTTCACCTTTGCCCGTGATTTCAGTCATGTCTTTGCCGATCTCGACCCGGATTACCACCCGGTCACCTTGGACCATGCTGATCTTTCGACCGCCCCCTCCGGTCGATCGAAGCAAGCTGCGCGACCGATCTCGGTTGTGCCGCTTCGCGGTGCGGCTGGTCGCGTGGTATTCGTCTTCAGCGACGGCGGACCGCGTGAAGCGACGCTGCTGCTGGATCACGGGATCCGGCTACCAGTGAATCTGGGTGATCAGCTCGTGGGCTGGTACATCTTCGATGTCGATTTGCAGGGCCTCGGGCATCTGGAGTACGCGAATCTTTGCCCGTTCGCGTTGGTCGATCGGTCGATCCTGGTGCTGCAAGGACCCGCCAAAGCCCCCGTGCTTCTTTCGATCGGCGGCAGCTCGCTCGAGGTGACCGTGCCCACCGGCCCCAAGCCGCTCGTGCGTGAGCATAAGAACATCACGATCGTGATCTGCAATCAGCAACAGATCGACGAGACGTACTGCGATTCGCACGCGGTGTATATCGGCGTAGGCGGCTTCGATCGCGAGGGCTCGCCCGTTCCCGGGGGTGGATCTGCGCCGGCGTGGAAGGTCACAAAGGATGCCGGACTCGAGAAGATTACCATTGCCCCGTTAGCCCGGACACGAGCCGCACTCAAGATGACCCAGTGGGAAGCGGCGTCGAGGTCGGCGCACGTGGATGGAAGCTCGCCACGCTTCGCCACGCTCGACGGACCGGCCACCCTCGCTGAATGTGGCGCTGCGTTGGGCTACGGTTGGTATCGGATACAATTCAAAGTATCGTCGACGCGCAAGCGCCGGCTGCACCTTCCACATGTCGCGGATCGCGCACACCTTTTTCTGGATGGCGTCCACTGGCGTCTCGTCGGCGTTGGACGCGGGGCTCAGCACCGCCCCTTCGACCTGTCCCTGGAAAAAGGTCAGCACACGCTCGTTGCACTCGTAGACAACCTTGGTCGGTTTGCCGAAGGAAACGACCTCGGCAACCGGACAGGATTTTTTGGTCATCTCTATGACGTCAAACCGCTGCGCAGCATCAAGCCCAAGCGGGTTCGCCACACGCCGGTGGACCCGTTCGCGCTGCGCGATTATGTCGCGGGTCGGACGTACGGTCAGCTCAGCGACCCGGGGCAACTGACCTGGACGTTCTTACACGCGAGGAAGACACCCATCCTCGTCGAGGTCGACGGCGCTGAGGCCAGTGGAACGTTCCTGATCAACGACGAGCCTCTGGCGTATTACGCGGGCGCGACGGGCGGGCGGCGGCTGGAACTGCTCATCGACCCGGCAACGACCGAGGCGTTTCGACGCGGCAAGAACGTCCTGCGGTTCGCCCCCGACGCTCGACAACCCCGCGCCCAAGCGGAGATTGCCGCCGCGACCACGTTGTACGAATGCATTGAGTCGCTGACCGCCTCCGGCACCTGGGCCTATGCCAAATGGGAGCCGCCCAAGACCAGCGAGTTTGAGCAGACCGGCAGCACGACCGCTCATCGGCGACGCGGCGCTCCGTGCTGGTGGCGAACCGTGGTCACGCTGGAATCGACCGAGCCGGCCGTGTGGTTTGATACGTTGGGACTGAGCAAGGGGCAAGTCTTCGTCAATGGGAACAACCTTGGGCGATACTTCACGGCCACCGCCGATGGGAAGGCCGTCGGCCCGCAGCGCTGGCTGTATGTGCCCGGATCCTGGCTCGAGCCAGGCAACGAGAACGAGATTCTGATTTTCGACGAGCACGGATTCGCACCCCACCGCACCCGCCTCGTCTTTAGCGCGACCGGACCGTTGAAGTAGCCCTCACAGGGGCAGGGAAGGCCTGATCATCCCCACCGCCGCCTGTAGAACCGTTTGGCAGCGAGATCGATGCTTGCCGTTTTCTCGCCAGCCGTTATTCTAGTTTTGGCGTCAAATCGAGAATAAGAGCAACGGTACTTGCAGGAAGTATCATAAGAATGCGGGTTGAGGACTTCACCGAGCGGGCCAGCGGCCGAGTTGTCCACCTGGATAGGGTGTCCCACGAAGGCGTCGCATTTATACCCGATCCTCTGCCGCCAGACGTGTTATGGGACAGCCAGACTGTTTCGTTACTGTCTACGGCCGATCGCGCGCTTGGACGGTTGGCTGGCGTCGGCCAGACCTTGCCAAATCAACATCTGCTGATCGGGTCGTTCAAGCGGCGTGAGGCGGTGCTGTCCAGCCGCATCGAAGGCACGCAGGCATCCATGGACGATCTTCTTTTGTTCGAGGCGGCGCCGACCGTGCAGCCGCGCGTGCCCGACGTTCGTGAAGTGTGGAACTATGTGCGCGCTCTTGAGCACGGGCTCGACCGTCAGAAGAACCTCCCCATGAGCAAGCGACTTATGCGCGAGATGCACGGCATCTTGCTCGAAGGAGTTCGTGGTCAGGAACATACGCCCGGCGAGTTCCGTCGATCGCAGAACTGGATCGGGCCGCCGGGTTGTACGCTCGCCGACGCGACGTTCGTTCCACCTCCACCTTCCGAGATGTGCGAGGCGATCGATGCTCTGGAAGCATACTTGCACGAACCAAGCACTCTTCCACCGTTGGTTCGGCTGGCAGTGATCCACTACCAGTTCGAGGCGATTCATCCATTCCTCGACGGCAACGGGCGAATCGGGCGGTTGATGATAACGCTCTTGTTGTGTATGGAAGGTATTCTGCCCGGGCCGTTGCTCTATTTGAGCGCGTACTTTGAACGCCGCCGCAGTGAGTACTATGCAGGTCTTCTGAACGTGAGTTGCGACGGACGATGGACCGAGTGGATCACGTTCTTTCTACGGGGTGTTGCCGAGGAGGCCATGGATGGCGTCGATCGTGCCACGAGACTCCTGGTCCTGCGTGAGCGATATCGCGAGGCATTCCATTCCGCGCGATCACCGGCGCTGCTCCTGAAACTGATCGATGAACTCTTTGCCGCACCTGCGATGACCGCGGCGCGGGCCGCAGAAGTGCTCCGTGTGACGCCAACTACGGCTCAACGCAACATTGACAAACTTGTTCGTTCGGGCATCCTGCGCGAGACTACCGGCAGGAAACGGTATCGAGTCTTTCTGGCTGATGAAATCATCAGGGTGCTGAGTGAACAGCGTCTGCCTGCCCCTCCAGCGTAATTGGCTGTATTCTGGATTCCACGTGATGCGACGAATCCGACTGACCAAGGACCAGAAAGAGACTCTCATTGAGTTGTATACACGGACCAATCGCACGGTCGATGATTTGCCCTATACCGAGGAGTTTGAGGCTTTCTACACGGCCTTCGTTGCGCGTACTGGACTGATGATGACACGACATGACGTCTGGCGGGCTCTGGCGAGCCAACGCAAGGCGAAGCGCCTGGTCCGAAAGGAGCGGTGAGTGGTGTCGATTCGCGCGCAACGCTAACGAATCGCGGCGTCGCCAACCTACACCAAATACCATCCTGCACCCACCGGTATCTTGCGTTACACTGCCTGCAATCGCAGGAGGTGAACGAATGCCGGAAACGAAAAATACCGACTTTGATCGTCCGGGTGGATACGCCATGCCCAAGGGCGCGACGCAGACGATGCGGCGGTCCGCGTCGGCGATGCGCGAGGCCGCCATCGAGCTCTATGGCGATCAAGTTGCGCGCCATGAGCCGTCCAAGCCGCGCGCGAAGCAGCCCAAGCATCAGGCCCGCAACCCGGATACGCGCGTCTACGTCGGTGATTGCCGGGACGTGCTGGCCTTTTTGCCGGATAAGGGCAGCGTTGATCTCATCTTCGCCGATCCGCCTTTTAACTGGGATGTGCCGTACGACGAGTGGGATGACGGAATGCCGCGAGCCGAATACGAGCGATTCACGTTCGATTGGCTCGATGCGTGCATCGAGGCGCTAGCGCCGCACGGCAGCCTGTGGATCAACATCCCCGACGACACCGCAGCCGAAACGGTGCTGCATCTGAAGCGTCGCGGGCTGACGATGATCAACTGGTGCATCTGGCATTTCCGTTTCGGCCAGAACCGCACCAGCTCGTTCATTCTCAGCAAAGCCCATGTGCTGCACTTCGCCAAGAATCCCGACGATCGTATCTGGAACCCCGATGCCGTGCTCGAGCCGTCCGACCGCGCGACGGTCTATTTCGATCAGCGGACGATGGCCAAGGAGACCAACAAGGGCATGCGGGTGCCTATGGATGTCTGGTACGGTCAATATTGGGGGCGAGTTCAAGGCAACAACAAGGAGCGCCGTCACGGCCACCACAACCAGATTCCCGAGGCCTATCTGGAGCGCATCATTCATGCCTGCTCCAACGAAGGCGATCTTGTCCTCGATCCGTTCCTTGGCAGCGGCACGACCAGCACCGTTGCCCGCGCCCTGGGCCGACGATCCATTGGGATCGAGTACTCAGCCGTTCACGCCAAGAGCGCGTGGGAGCGCATCGTTGACCTCGGCATGATCCGCAAAGGCGCCGCGATCGGCCAATCGACCGCGATCTTCAAGGCTCGACGCCCACGCCCCAAAGGATATGAAGCGCCGGCCGCCGCGACCTAGGCGGCGCGATTCCGCGAAACTTGGAGCCATGTACGCCACAAAATGATCGGCGCAGTTATCGCGAGCGTGGGTAGGCAGACCCACAATAGTTCGCTGCGCAGAACGTCTGCGAAGTAGGGTGTAAAGACGCCGTGAACTCCCAGCGGTGACACGTGCAACGGTCGCCACGGCATGAAGTGTCGCGTGTTATCGAAGGGGGCGAAGAACGCGACGCCGAGTCCGCCATCGGTGAACGCGTCGAGAAATCCGTGGGAAGCGGTAATGAGGAAGAAGAATGCGACAAGCGCCCACCATCGGCGACTGAAGCGCCTCGCATGATTGCGGTAGACCCACCACACGACGATGAGGCTCAGCAGCGCGGCGAAGGCAAGCGAGTGGGTCATGCCTCGATGACCCCACGGGTCGCCATACTTCACGCCGTAGGCATGAAGGGCGACGTCCAGATCGGGCAAGGCCGAGCACGCCGTCGCCATCGGCCAGAACGTCCACGGCATCTTCCGCGGGAACGCCGCCCTGCCGAAGGCAACAGCAACGAACGCATGTGTGAATACAGTGGCGATACGCGCTATCCCAGCTCGACGAGGCAATTGCCCACGTGTACGGCACGAACTCCTCCCGGCCGCTGAATCGTACGCTGCGGTCGAGCAAGAAGGCGAGGGTCTAGGGTCGGCCACAGGGGTTGCCGTGGAGAATTCGACCTTCTACCCCTGGCAAGGCGGCGATTCCTGACGTACGCTGTACCCGTCGCGCCCCCCAGTACCGCATGGTAGGAGTAGCACAATGCGCCTCAGCGAACACACCCTGACCCGGGTCGGCTCCGGGCTCGTCATCGGCCTCTGCGGGGGCTTGGTCCTCAGCACCAGCGGCCAGACCGCCCAAGATTCGACTCGCGCGGTTGGCCCGTCGATCGCGTCCTCTTCCCAACTTGACGGTGCGCCGATCGGTGGCTCCAACCGGCCGAACGAGGATCCGATCAACGTCGATGTCGATCTCGGCCGCTGGCTGGAAACAACTTTACCGGACGGAACGCTTGTGGTCGACGGATTCCCGCTGCCCGGACAAGGCGAGGTGACGCTGGAGCTTGAGCGCTTTGAGGTGACGCGCCCGGATACGCGCTACGTTCTGGGCCGGATCGGCGGCGGGGACGTCGAGCTCGGCTACCAACCTTCGAGACTCGCGCTGTATCGAGGCCGCGTTCGCGGTCTTGCCGATTCGCATGTGTTCATCGGATTTGGCGGCGGCAGCGCGGTTGGGTTCATCGATCCCGGCGGGGGAAGCCAGCGGTATGGCGTGTCGGCCGTGGCGAATGCGCACGTTCCGCCGGGGTGGACATCCTTGTCGGTGTTCCAAACTGATTCCGTCGTCAGTTTACCCCCGGGCGTCACCTTGTGTGGCGTCGACACATCCGGACTTGTTGCGGAGCCGGCCCCAGTGGGGGCACAGCTCGGCACACTCCCTCCGACGCCGCGCGTCATCGAGCTTGCGATCGAAACGGATTACGAGCTGTTCGAGCTGTTTAACGACATTGATGCGGTCGCCGATTATGTGATACTGTTATACGCAGCGGTCAGCGACATCTATCTGCGCGACGTCAATGCCCGGATCATGCTGACGTTCGTTCGCGTGTGGGACACGCCTGATGATCTGTTCAACGAAGAAAACCCGCTGTTTGAGTTCCGGGACTATTGGAATAAGAACATGGGCGGAGTGCAGCGTGACGCAGCGCAGTTCTTCTCCGGCCGGCGAGATATGCCTTTTGGTGGCATTGCCTATGTCGGTGCGCTGTGCGGTGACTTCGCCTACTCCGTCGTAGCGTATGCTCTGGGGTATTTCCCAAATCCGGATCTGCCCAGCGCCTTCCATTACGACGTTCACGTCACCGCCCATGAGCTGGGCCATAACTTCGGGGCGTTTCACTCTCATGACTACGGCATCGATACGTGCAACGATCTGTTCGGCCCGCCCGAGCGCGGTACGATCATGAGCTATTGCAGCCAGACGAGGAACGGCGGGAACGCCAATACCGATCTGCGAATCCACGCGATCATCAGCGATGTTATGGCAGTGTATTTCAACCAGATCGACTGCCTGTTTCACGATTGCAACGACAACGGCGTACCCGACGATCAGGATATATCCGAGGGCGCCAGCCTCGACGTGAACGGCAACGGCGTGCCGGATGAGTGCGAAGACTGCAACGGCAACGGCATACTCGACACGCTCGACATCTCTTCCGGTTTCAGCACCGATCTCAACGGCAACGACATCCCCGATGAATGTGAAGCCGACTGCAACGGCAACGTCGTGCCGGATGATTGGGACATCTTCCTCGGCACGAGCCAGGATCTCAACGGCAACAACATTCCGGACGAATGTGAGCCCGATTGCAATGGCAACGGCGTTTCCGACTACAACGAGATTCAGGCCGACATGACCCTTGATGTGGACCGCAACCTCGTGCTCGATTCCTGCCAGGACTGCGACGACGACGGCATCAACGACCTGGATGCGCTGGGTGGGGCGCACAACGTGTGGATCGCGAGTTATGATCCCGGCGGGGCAGCAAAGGAGTTCCACGCCGTCAGCGGGGCGTTCGTAAAAGCGTCCAAGTCGGGCGTTATCAACGACGGAAACGATCTGATTATTAGCGCCGACGGTCGGATTTTCGTTACCAGCAGTGCCGACGATCGCGTGGTGCAACTCAACGCGGCGGGCGAGTATGTCGGCGACTTCGTTGAGGCGGGGGCCGGCGGATTGAATTATCCCGCGGCCATGACCTTCGGACCCGATGGCGATCTTTTCGTCGTCAGCCGTGACAACCACAGCGTTCTGCGGTACGACGGGCTGACCGGCACGTCTCTCGGCGCGTTCGTCTCCTCAGGCGCCGGCGGGCTCAGTTTTCCCTTTGGTCTTGCGTTTGGACCGGATGGCAACCTCTACGTCTCGAGCAATTCTGCCAGTGACACCATTCTTCGCTACGACGGTGCGACGGGACAGTTCATCGACGTCTTCGTCGAGGCAGCCGACAACGGCGGGCTGAACAATCCGCGCGGACTATTGTTCATACCCAACGGAAACCTTCTCGTCGCCAGCTTCTTCACCGATCAGGTGCTCGAATACGACGGACAGACCGGCGCCTTTATCCGCCAGTTCAACAACGGTGGTACGGAAACGGCCCTCACGCTGGATGAACCGTGGGCCCTTCGCCTCGGGCGGACCGGCAACGTCTTTGTCAGCCGGCATCTGATCGGCGGCCCCAATGCCGGCGGTGGTGGGTTCAGCCAGCGCATCGCGAACCTCCACCTCAACACGACGAGAATCTTCGAGTTCGACGTCGATTCGGGTATATTCCTCCGCTCCTACGTCATGGGACACGACTCTGACGTGTGGTCGCCGACCGGTTTCGACTTCATGCCTGGACTCAACTCCGATTGCAATTTCAACCTGATCCCTGACAACTGCGACATCGCGGATGGCACGTCGCTTGATCAAAACAACAACGGGATTCCAGACGAGTGCGAACCCCCCGGAATCCCCGGCGACCTCGACGGCGACGGTTCGGTTGGTGTCAAGGACCTGCTGATCCTGCTCGGCGATTGGGGGCCGTGCGATGACTGCAATGATTGCCTCGCCGATCTGGACGGCGACTGCTCCGTCGGCGTCAAGGATCTGCTCATTCTGCTGGGGAATTGGGGATAGCGGTAGCAGGCATCAAGGCACAGTCCGGGGGCGGAGGCCAACGTCCACCACTTGAATCACATGCCGGCCGAGGCCCGGATTTACGAGTCGGTAGTCCAGCGCTTGCAGTGAATCGTTCAGCAGAACGTGGTCGATGTGATACAGGGGAAATGCGCGCGGGTACGTCGCGCCGTAGCCGTGCCCGGCTTGGTCGTAGGCGTGCTCCAAATCCGGGAACGCGATACGAAGGGCTGCACCACCGCGCGTCATGTTGAAATCGCCGATCACAATGTCCGGCGGCCCAGCGGCGACACTGTCAAGTAACCGGCGTAAACGTCGGGCCGTTTGCAGGCGCGGCGACCTCGGATCCGAGGGAAGGTCCACGGCGTAGATGGAGATCGCCCGCCCGAGCGTGGCCGTAGCGTCCAGCCGAAGATGCACGACCTCGATTCCGTCATTGGAGATCAATGTCTGGTACTCCAGCAGGGGAAGCCGGGTGAAGAAGAGGAACGGCCGAACGCGAAACGCCTTTCCCTTGGGGCCGAGCGTGTCGGTCAACGGGTCGTACTCTTTGAGGCCGCGGGCATTGGCGAGGATCGTTAGATCGGCATCGAGGTCGATGAAAATTGCGTTGCGGGCCTCGGCGTTGTCGTGGAGGGCGCCGGCATTTGGGTTCCAGTACGCGATGCGCACGCCGGCCGTCAGCGATGGCGAGTGATGGAGGATTCGGTGCTCGTGTAGCGTGAAGTAGCCGGCGAGCGCCAAGGCGGTGATCCCCCAGACGAGCAGTCGGCGTCTGCGCCGATGCGGTTTGTCGGCCGGCCTCAACGCGCCGAGAAAACCGAGCAGCGCGACCAGGATCGCCCCCGGCGTGGGGATCCACAGCAGCCACTGCGACCAGTCGTAGCGATCAGAGACGATTCGTCCGGTCAGCCAGGCGATCAGCACGAGGATCGCCAGCGCGACCAAACCTGTGGCAACCATGTTGAGCGTCGTACGGATCAACGGGCAACTGCTGTGTTACGGCCCAGTGGAATCAAAACGGGAAGAACAGCGGCGCGACCGTGCATGCGATCACGGCCACGATCAAGGTGAGCGGCGTGCCCAGCTTCACGTAGTCCATGAATCGGTACCGGCCGGGCCCATAGACCATCAAATTGGTCTGGTAGGCGACGGGCGACATGAAGCTCGAGCCGGCCGCAGCCATGAGACAAAAGACGAACGGCTCCGGCCGCACGCCCAGATCACGCGCCGTGGCCATCATGATCGGGAACATCAGCACCGCAGCGCCGTAGTTCGTGATCAACTGCGCGAAAACGGCGGCGAGCATGAACATCGCGAACAGCATCGCATGCGGGTTCTGGCTGACGCCGATCCGAGCGCACAGATCGAGGATCATGTGGGTGATGACATCCGCTGCGCCGGTTTGTTGCAGGGCAACGCCCATCCCCAGCGCGCAGCCGATCACGATTAGCACCTGCCAGTTGATGGCGGCTCGAGCCACGGTGCCCGTGACGCATCGCGTCGTGATCATGGCCATGGCGCACAAAAAAGCGGCGATGACGGGTGAGATCGGCGTGACGGTCAGCATGACGATCAGCGCCGCGAGAATGCCCAGCGCCAGCCACGCCCGTTCATGTCGAACCGGTCGCGAGTCCTCGACCGTGGACACCAAATAGAAGTCGTCGCTGTTGCGGTAGGCGTCGACAAACCCGGCATGGGTGTCCAGCAGGAGCGTGTCGCCCGGCTTGAGAACGATGTCGCCGATCTTGGCGTTGATGTGCTCGCCGTTACGGTGGACCGCAATGATCGCGGCGTTGTATCGGCCGCGGAACTTGGATTTACGCACCGTTCGGCCCACCAGCGGCGAATTGTGCGACACGACCGCTTCGACGAACATCCGCGGTTGGCCGCCGATGGCGAGCTTCTGCACTTGGTCCGTGGCCGGAACGAGGCCGCGAATCTTCCGCAGATCGACGACCGATTCGAGAACGCCGACGAACGCGAGGCGATCGTCGGCCTCGATGCGCTGGTTCGGGGAGACCGCCCAGAGAACCGTTCCCCGTCGTTCGATCTGCGTGAGGAACAACCCCGGAAGATGACGAAGCCCGGCCGCCTCGATGGTCTTGCCCACAATGGCGGAGTCGGGTTTGACAATCATTTCGACTTCGTACTTACGGGCGTCGAGCGTGACGGGCTCGGCCGGTGTGCGCTGCGGCAGGAGCCACTTCGAGGTCAGCGCGATGAACACAATCCCCGCTATCGCGGTCGGCACACCGATCGCGGCGATGCCCCAGAATTGCACGGTGGAAGAAGGCTCGCTCACACCAAGGGAGGCGGGCCATTGCTGCTCTTGAGAGTCAGCGAGAAAACGAATGAACAATCCCATCACGACGATATTGGACGCCGTGCCGATGTAGGTCAGCTTCCCGCCCAGGATCGCCGCGAAGCTCAGGGGCATGAACAGCTTGGAGGGACTGATGCGCAGTTTCTTCGCCCAATCCCCGACGATGGGGAGATACATCGCCACGATCGGCGTGTTGTTGAGGAAGGCGGAAGCGGCTGCGGTCGGAAAGACGAGCCGCGCAAGTGCAGCGCGCTGCCCTGTTCCCTTGCCAAGCATCCCGGAAACCATGGGCTGAAGCAGACCGGTCTTCTCAACTGCACGTGCCAGGACGTACAGGGCGGCGACTGTGATCGGGGCGGGGTTGCTAAACCCCTGTAGCGCCTGAGCTGTGTCGATCACCCCGGCCAAGAGCAGTACGACCACCGCCCCAAAGATGACCAAAGAGGGCGGATACCGGTCCCGCGCCATCAATACGAAGGCTATAACGATGACCGCCGCGGTAAACCAGGCCTGCCAGGTCATAGCGACGATGGG
>JADFGE010000317.1 GCA_022567855.1 Planctomycetota bacterium
GGCAGATTCATACCCATGCGTTCAATACGACCAGTCGTAGCCACGATCATAACCGCTGCGTTGAGTTTGCTGATGGCGGGAGGGTGCGCTTCAAGTCGGTGGCCTACGGATGCCGTCCGTCGTTCCACACAGCGCGCCGAATCTGCTTTGGAAAGCCTGCGCACACGAGCACCCGACCTTGAGGCCTTTACACAGACGGTTCCCGGCACGGCGATCTCATTCGACATGATGCCGGTCGAAACAGAATGGATAGCGGTGGTCAGGCCGAACGATCGTTTTAGCGAACCACAGCTCGGGCGAGCACCGTTTTGGATCGCCAAGACTGAGATGACCTGGGACCTGTACGACACCTTCGTCTTCGGACTTGACCAGTCCGGGGCGCCGGACGAATCAGGTGTTGATGCCATCACGCGCCCCAGCAAACCATATATCGCAATGGATCGCGGGTTCGGCAAATCGGGGTATCCAGTGATTTCTGTTTCGTATCACGGCGCGACGATGTTCTGTGAATGGCTCTCCAAGAAGACCGGCCGAACGTACCGCTTGCCGACCGCGGCGGAATGGGTGCTCGCCTGCGGAGTTGGTGGGACCGACCTCGATCCGGTTGATGACTACGCGTGGTACAAGAGCAACGCCACATACACGACGCACCCGGTCGGGACAAAGAAGCCCGACGCCCTGGGGCTGCACGATATGTACGGAAATGCCTCGGAATGGTGTACCGGTGCGGACGACGAACCTGTTACGATGGGGGGGTCGTATCGAGATTCTGCGAAGGAGATTGGCTGCACGAGGAGCGTGGCGTCGTCGGACGAGTGGAACGCCAGTGATCCGCAGATTCCCAAGAGCGTCTGGTGGTTGGCGGACGGTGGATTCGTCGGTTTCCGCATCGTGTGTATTCCGCAGGAAGATGAAGGAGCAAGCAATGAAGAAAGACAATGAAAACGACGCCGGACGGAACGGTGATATCACGCGCCGTGACTTCGTCAGGACGACCGCGGCCGTCGCCTCGGCGGGGGCGCTGATCGCGCCGACCTGGGCGTACGCACGCGGCGACGACACGATTCGCCTGGGGTTCATCGGCTGCGGCGGGCGCGGAACCGGCGCCGCCGGCCAGGCGCTTAGCGCCGATCCCGGTGTTGAGTTGACGGCCATGGGCGATGTCTTTGAAGATCGACTCTCATCGAGCCACGAACACTTACGATCGAAGTTCGGCGATCGTGTGGACGTTCCCGAGGAACGGCGCTTCATCGGCTTTGATGCATATCGCAAAGTGATCGAAAGCGACGTTGATGTGGTAATTCTGACCACGCCCCCGCATTTTCGACCGGCGCATCTCAAAGCCGCCATCGACGCCGGCAAGCACGTGTTCTGCGAGAAACCCATGGCGGTGGATGCAACCGGCGTACGGTCGGTGCTCGAATCGGCCGCTGAAGCGAAGCGCAAGGGCGTTTCGCTCGTCTCGGGTTTCTGCTGGCGTTATAGCGCTCCGAATCGCGCATCATATGCCAAGATCCACGACGGCGCTATCGGTGATGTCGTAAGCATGCACACGACCTATCACACCAACGCCCTCGGCAAGCAACCACGTCAGGACCATTGGTCCGACACGGAATGGCAGCTTCGCAACTGGTGGCACTTCACCTGGCTGTCCGGCGATCACATCGTCGAGCAGGCTTGCCACAGCATTGACTGGATCAATTGGGCGATGAACGGCGTCATGCCGATCCGCGCGACAGCGCTGGGTGGTCGGCAGGTGCGCAAAGGCCCCGAGTCCGGCAACGTCTACGACCACTTTGCCGTGATCTATGAATATAAAAACGGCGCGCGCTGCTTCCATACCTGCCGCCAAATGCCCAATTGCTCGGGCGACAACACGTCGTACATCATGGGGACCAAAGGAACGTGCGCGATCAACCCCTGGACGCCCAGCTGTGTTATTGACGGCGAATCTCCCTGGCGATACGAAGGCGATAACCCCAACATGTATCAGGTCGAGCACAACGAGCTGTTCGCTTCGATTCGCAGCGGCCAACCCATGAACGACGGCATTTGGATGGCCAACTCCACGATGATGGCGATCATGGGGCGGATGGCGGCCTATACCGGGAAAACTATCACGTGGGAAAAGGCGTTGTACTCACCGGAAGATCTCACGCCGCCGGAGTATGCGTTCGGCGATATTGCTGTGGGGCCCGTGGCGATGCCAGGCGAAACAGAGTTCCTGCCTGGTGAGGCGCCAATGTTGATTGAATCGGGCGGTTGATCCATGTGTGATTCACTTTCCAGGCGTGAGTTTATGGAGTCAGCGGCGCTCAGCGCTGCGGCGATCAGCGCTCCCGTCGCCATGTCGAGCGCTTCGATGCAAACAACCAGCGCAGCGCCGCGGGCCATCAAGAAGTCGCTGAAGTTCCCCATGGTGCGCACTGAAGGCACGATCCTCGAGAAGTTCAAGCTCCTGCGAGCGATCGGCTTCCACGGCGTCGAGTTGGACAGCCCCAGCAACCTTGATCGTGACGAAGTGCTGCGCGCGAAGGACGAGACTCGCCTGGCCATTCCGGGGGTCATCGACTCCAAACATTGGTCCAAGCCGTTGTCACATCCCGATCCCAACGTGCGAGCCGAAGGTCGTCGCGCGTTGGAGATCGCACTGCACGATGCGAAGGCGTATGGCGCTACGACCGTTCTGCTCGTTCCCGCGGTCGTCAACAAAGAAGTGTCATACGACGACGCCTACGAACGATCCCAAATCGAAATCCGCAAGGTGTTGCCACTGGCCGAAGAACTCGGCGTCAAGATCGCGATTGAGAACGTGTGGAACAACTTCCTGCTCAGTCCGCTGGAGGCCGCACGCTACATCGATGACTTCGACCACCCGATGCTCGGCTGGTACTTCGACGTCGGCAACATCGTCAACTACGGCTGGCCCGAGCATTGGATTCATGTGCTGGGAAAGCGCATTCTCAAGCTCGACATCAAAGAGTTTTCTCGGAAGAAGCGAAACGATGAAGGACTTTGGAAGGGTTTCGGCGTCAAACTGCTCGAAGGTGACTGCGATTGGCCGGCGGTGATGAAAGCCCTGGATGAGATCGGTTACAGTGGATGGGCGTCCGCGGAAGTGCCCGGCGGCGGCGAAGAACGGCTGCGCGAGATCGCTGAGCGCATGGATCGCATTCTCGTCAGCTAGCAGATCCACGCTTGGTCAGTTGCGAAGATGAAGGAGATCATCATGGACCCGTCAAACGACACATCAGCTCGTGCGAACTGCACCCGTCGAGACTTCGTCAAGGCTACGGCCATCGTCGCCGGCGGCGCCGTTCCTCTCAGCGTGGTTGCAACGTCAGCCTACGGCGCCGGATCCGATCAACTCAAAGCCGGCTTGATCGGTTGCGGCAACCGCGGAACCGGGGCCGCCGTCAATATCCTCCAAGCGAGCGATCAAGTGCGCATCGTCGCCCTGGCCGATGTCTTTCGCGATCGGCTTGATAGTTGTCGTCACTACTTGAGTTCCGACGATCACTCGAATCGGGATCGCGTGCAGATCGACGATGATCGCTGCGACGTCGGGTTCGATGCGTATCAACAGCTCGTCAAC
>JADFGE010000030.1 GCA_022567855.1 Planctomycetota bacterium
GAAGAAATCGGCATCATCAACACGAAGATAGTCCCCCTGCCCACGCAGCTAGGCCTGGTGATGGCGGAGAAGCCTGTGTAGACATTCAAGATAACTGAAGCAAGGCACGCCCTCGCTTTCGTTGAAAGTTTTTCGGGCCGATGCTAAACTTATCTGAAAGGCCGTAAAGCGCGAGGTGAAGGGTTGCCCGAAGGTTTTGCCTTTAACTGGACCGCCGTAATCATTGTCGGCGCCGTAGGTATGGCGGCGATCATGGGAATGTTCTTGACTTCATACCTGGTGGCCCCTAAGCGGCCCTCCGCGATAAAGGAAATCCCCTACGAGTGCGGCATCGAGCCGGAGCCCTATCGCTGGTCGCAGATCCAGATCCGCTACTACGTCTTCGCCATCCTGTTCCTCATTTTCGACGTCGAGGCGGTATTCCTCTTCCCGTGGGCGATCGTCTTTCTGGACCTCAAGCACGTTCCTGCCGTCTTCTACGAGATGCTTATATTCATGGGCATCCTGTTCTTCAAAGTCGCCAGCGGCCTGTGCGTGTACTTCATCGCCTCGAGCCTGTGGGGCGTTTCCGAACGAAAACTGCTGCCCAAACCGAAGGCCAAGGACGAGGCGGCCGGAAGTTCAGCCGCGCCGGCGAAAGTGGCCACGCAATCGCCAACCGGAAACGGGGCCCCGTCCGCCAAAAAAAAGCGGCAGCGCGGACGAAAGTAGGGATTCGTGGCTCGTGGTTAGCGGTCAGTGGCTAGTAGTTGTGCGGGCCGTTGGCCGCCCGTAACTGCGTCCGTGGGCAATTCTGACTGCACGCTTACGCATAGTGCGCATGGCGATCTTCTGGGCACTAACCACTGACCACTAGCCACTACACCACCGTGTACGACCCCGATGACACAATTGCCGCGATCGCTTCGGCCTCCGCCGGCGCAGCCCGCGGCATCGTGCGGATCAGCGGCCCTGACGTGCTTTCGATTCTGGGGGCGTGTTTCCGCGCCCGGGGGGAAGCGAACCTGGCCGCCATTCAACAAGTTCGCGACGTGTTTCGATGCACCGTCGGGTACTCCGATCACACGCTTGGCATCGACGCCGCGGCGCTCTCCGTAGCGCTTGGCGCCCGCATCGTCGAGAAGCACTTCACGATCGACAAACACCACTCCGACTTTCGGGACCATCAACTCTCGGCCGATCCGGCGGAGTTTGGCGAGCTTGTGCAGCGCATCGAGTCCTTCACGACATTGATCGGGCATGGTCGCAAAACACCCCAGGCGGGTGAACGGGTCGGGCTCGAGTCGATGCGCCGCTCAATTGCCGCGAGTCGCGAGCTCTCAGCCGGAACGGTAATCGTTGCTGATGATCTGACGTGGGTGCGGCCAGCCGGCGGAATCGCCCCCGGCGACGAGCGACGTCTATTGGGCCGGAAACTCAAACAACATGTCGCCGCAGGTGATTGCATTTTGGCCTCCATGGTCACCGACAAAGAGTAGGGAACCAATACCCAACAATGTGCGGCATTGCGGGATATATCGGATCTAAAACAATCGATCCACGGCGGATCGACGCTTGTCTCGGCGCGATGCAACACCGCGGGCCGGACGCTTCGAACCAGTATCACCACAGCCTTGCCCCGGATCACCATGTTTACTTGCTGCACACGCGTTTGAGCATCATCGACATCGATCCGCGCGCCGATCAGCCGTTCAAGATCGGCCCGCATGTCCTGACCTTCAACGGCGAGCTTTACGACTATCTCGAACGCAAACGCAAGCTTGAGACGGGCGGAACTACCTTTCGAACCGACAGCGACACCGAGGTTCTTCTCCAGCAACTCATCCACCACGGCATCGGCGGTCTTGACGAATGCGAAGGAATGTGGGCCTTTGCGCTCTACGACGAACGAGCCGGATCACTATTGCTGTGCCGCGATCGCTTCGGGGAGAAACCGTTGTATCTGTTCGAGACCGACGGCGGTCTGTTCTTCGGATCGGAAATCAAGTTCGTCAAGGCCCTGCTGGATCGCCCCCTTCAGATCAACTACGACCATCTCTACCGGTATATGGTCAACGGTTACAAAGCGTTATACAAAACCGGCGCGGGCTTCTTCTGCGGCGTGAAAGAGGTTGAGCCGGGAACGGCGCTGACGTTCACTCGCACCGGCGCGATCAAGCAAGAACGATACTGGCAGCCGGTCTTTGGGAACCAAGATGATCTGTCGTTCGACGACGTTGTATCGCAAGTACGGGATGGATTGATCCGCTCCATGCGGCTTCGTTTGCGCGCTGATGTGCCGCTCGCATTCCTCATGAGCGGCGGCGTCGATTCGAACGCGCTCATCAGTATCGCGAAACGTGTGCTCGATTACGATGTGCATGGCTTCACGATCGTCGATCACGACAAGCGATACGACGAACAAGCGATGGTCGAGCACTCAGTTCAACAACTGGGGATCCGCCACACAACCATTCATATTGATAAAACGGATTTTCTCAGCAGGCTCCGTCAACTGATCGTCCAACATGATGCGCCCGTCTACACGATTTCCTACTACGCGCAGTGGCTCTTGATGCAGGCCATCGCGGCGCACGGCTATCGCATCTCAATCAGCGGCACCGGGGCCGATGAATTATTTACGGGTTACTACGATCACCACAATGCCTATCTCTACGAAGTCCGCAACGACCGCGAACTCTACAATGAGTCGATCGCGGCGTGGCGCCGGCACATTCAGCCGATCGTCCGCAATCCGCATTTGGCGAATGCTGAAGCATTCATTCACGAGCCGAAGATGCGCGAGCACATCTTCTTTGATGCCGATGCCTTTGCTGAGTTCTTGATCGAACCGTGGCGTGAACCGTTCACCGAACAACGATACTGCGACGGACTGCTGCGCAACCGCATGCTCAACGAGCTTTTTCACGAAGCGGTGCCGCCCATTCTGCACGAGGACGATCACAACGCGATGTCTCAGTCGATCGAGAATCGTTCGCCGTTTCTTGATCGCGAGCTGTTTGATCTATCACAGCGGATCCCCACCCGCCACTTGATTTCCAACGGTTACGCCAAGGCGGTCTTGCGACAGGCGATGCGCGGGATTGTGCCGGACCGAATCCTCGATGAGCGCCGCAAGGTCGGGTTCAATGCCTCGATCAACTCTTTCATCGACTTCACTGATGATGAGGTGCGATCAGCGATTCTGGATGACAGCCCGATCTTCGAACATGTGCGCAGAGAGAAGATCGAATCGCTACTCACGCAGAATCCGCTTCCAAACAGCAAGAGCAAGTTCCTGTTCTATTTCCTCAGCAGCAAGATGTTCGTTGAGGAGTTCGGCGGCTGATGGAACTGTTCCGATCTCTGTACTCGGCCGCTTGGACATATTGCCTGAGACTGCGCGGCGCTCGAGTTGGGCGCAACCTTCAGGTGCAGGGGCCGCTCCATATCCTGCTGCGCGACGGGGCTCGTCTGGCCAATCTCACGATCGGCGATGACGTCACGCTCGGCGGCACCACCTACATCCGCATGAGAAAGAGCGGGAAGATCATCCTCGGCGACGGCGTGAGCAGCGGGACGGATGTTTGGCTGGTCGCCGCGAACGATGCTGAGCTTCGCGTCGGCACCGGCGCCACCCTCGGCAGCTACAGCATATTCAACGGCGGACACGGCCTAACGATCGGAAACGACTGCATCTTCGCTGCTTTCGTATACGTCAACACCTCGGACCACCACTTCAAGCGAGACCAACTCATCAAGAACCAGGGCTTTTTTGGGGCTCCGGTAGTGATCGGGGACGATGTATGGCTGGGTGGTCACGTGTTCGTCAATAAAGGCGTGACGATTGGAACCGGTTCAGTAATCGGCGCTGGAGCCGTCGTGATCGAGTCTATAGATGAATACAAGGTGGCGGTCGGAAACCCCGCACGCGTGATCCGTGATCGAGAGTGATTGATGAAGTACTGCACACATTGCTTGATGCCGGACACCAAACCGCACCTTTCGTTCGACGACGAAGACGTGTGCCAGGCCTGCCGCGCCCACCAACTCAAGAACGATTACCTCAGCGGGATCGACTGGGCGGCTCGGGAGAACGACTTCGACGCTCTACTCGAGCAAGCGAAGTCTGCCGGCGCTCCATCGTACGATGTGCTTGTTCCCGTCAGCGGGGGCAAGGACAGCATTACGCAGGTGCATCGTGTCCTCGGTCGAGGTTTGCGAATCCTCGCGGTGCATGTGGACTACGGCGTCAAGACCGAACTCGGCAGGCGCAATCTCGAGCGTGTGCCGGACATGGGCGCGGACCTATTGGTCTACCGCCCAAGTCAACCACTTCACAAGCGACTCATCCGTATCGGGCTGGAAGACTTCGGCGACCCCGATCTACTTAGCCATACGCTGCTGCACGCCTATCCCCAACACGTCGCGCTGCAATACGAGATTCCGCTCGTGTTGCTCGGCGAGAACGCAGCGGTTGAATACAGCGGAGAGACGGACACCGCGGCCGGCAACACAATGACGCGCGCGTGGTTTGACCGCTATGCGGCGAACCAAGGACGCGATGCACGATTCATCAGCAAGCGATACGACATTCCCTTTGAGACGTTGCGATACTACGACTTCCCCGACCGGATCGCACAGTCATCGACGCAGGCTGTGTTCTTGAGCTACTACTTTCACTGGGATTCCGCCAAGCACTTAGAGATCGCGCGGAAATACGGCTTTGAATCACTCGATGGGCCCGCCGAAGGAACATACCGAAACTACGTCGGGCTCGATGAGAAGATTCACCGCATTCATCAATACTTGAAGGTGCTGAAGTTCGGCTACGGACGGGCGACGGATCATGCGTGCGAGGACATCCGAAATGGGCGCCTCACGCGCGAGCAGGCCAAGCTTCTCGTCCAAGAGCACGATCTTGAGGATGTGTCCGACTATTTTCTCGACGATGTCGCGCGATACATCGATATGACAAAAGAAGAATTGCTCACGATCTTGGAGCAGTATCGAAATCAGGATATTTGGCAGCGCGATCCGACGGGTCGCTGGACGATCCCAGGTCACTTGCAGGACTGCGTCGCCGCCGAGATCGCAATCGCCGGCGCTCGGTGAGCACCGCTCGTTGCCGATACGATGGGAAGGATCATGGAGCTCACAAAGAACCAACCCCCGCGAACGTTCCAAGTTGGTGCGGACCAACAGATTCAGATGACCGATTGCGCGCGCATTGAGCTGAAACCCAACGAGCAAGTCACGTTCGTAACGGAGTCGGGCAACGAATATGACGTTGCGCGCACGGACTTCGGTTACTACGCGACGCCTTCGCTCAATGGACGGCTCCGCGAGCACGGTTTCCGGGCGGTATTGACGAAGAACAGACGCGGCCGGTTCTATGTCATGCTCGTCGAACAAGGCAAGGAGGATGCATTTGACCGCTACCTGTCGACGCAGGACATGGAAGTTGTCTGCCGGCTCGACGATGATGAAGTGCTGGCGCAACTCGAGCGGGCAATAAGCCGCCGCAAGGATTGATCCGCCGCTCCATGCGGAACTGAAGATGTCCGAGGCAAGGCACGCTCACGAAGCGGGCTACTTGCGATTTAGGCGTCGCCGGATCGGCCCGTTATCGTCTTGCCGTAGTCCACCGCCGTCGCGGCCGCCGTCCCGATCACCCAGGCAACCTGGGCCCACCGTCACTCGGTAATCAGGGCTATCCCAACTCACAGGTGGGTTGCCGGTGACCTGGCCACACATCAGGTCGGCGGTGGCTATAAGCCGATACTCATAGCCGGTCTCAAACCCGTCTGCACCGGGCGCACCTGATACGAGCAAAGAGTTCCCATCAGCCGGATCAACAGCGTAAACAAAATCTGTTGATGAGAGCAGTACGAACGGATCGGTTGTACAGGCAGTTCTGCGCTCAATGGTCAGGGGCGCATTGGCGTTGAGCGTAATCGGTCCATAGTGTCGCAGGATCACTTGAAGATCGGGATCGGCGTCTTTAGGCCACACCGTGTCGCCGTTGGCCGGCACACATGATTCATCGTGCAGATCAAAGGGAGCGAGGCCAACCGATCCGCCGCCGAGCGATTCGGCGGTGTTGGTGTAGCCGGGCCCGGTCAGTATGACTTGATTCGGATCGCCGTCGAATCCGATCTTGACCGGTGCGTTCCACACCGCGTCTGGAATGTTGTCCGCATTGAATATGATCTGCCTCGTCAAGCCGCCGACAGGCACTTCGAGCGTGCGGTTCGAGCCGGTGTACCCCCGGCCGAATGTGATTGTCGCATCCAATTCGACGCTGAACCGTAGTTCGCCGCCTGATGGCTGTGAGCTCATCGTACGAACGTCAAGAGAGCCCACAAATCTGTCAACAATGATCTTCGAGATTGTCCCTGTGCCGTTGTTTACGTGACCATTGATATATGCATAAAGGTTGTTGGCCCTGGTGATGTGGCGGATGTAATGTTTGGCCTCAATCAGGATGGGTGATTCCGGTGTGCCGATGTCCCCATCCGCAGAAACAAACGCAATTCGGCCGAACGGAGCACGAATATCGCCGAAGATGTTGCCGTCGGCTTTGACCTTCGTGATCCCGCGTGCGGCGTTATCCGGCGTGGTCGCGATAATGTCACCGATGACATCGCCGCCCAATAGAATGTCCCCGATCGCCTCGACCATGACCAGCCCCACGTCCCCATCAACCTCAACCCGGTTGAGCAAATGCTCGCCATCTGCGGTCTCGAGGATGTTGTAGACGGTGTCGATCTTCAGATCAGGGTTGTCACAACTGGGCAGCACCCGCACGACGACCGGCGATCCGGCGGGTGGACCGGCCACGTCGATGTACAGGTGATCGATAATCTCCCCGCCACTGGTCGGATGGATCTCAAAGAAGCTATAGTCGTAAGGTGCATAGAGGTCCAGAAGGTAGACATCGAAATGGTTGTTTCCCAAATCAACCACTTGATAGGCCCCTGGCGGGATGTTGGGGTCGCACGCGTTGCCGGTCACGATGATGCCGCCGTCGCCGCCCCCGCCGTCGTCGCCACAGCCTTCCAACGGGCCCCACAGACCGAGAATGATCAGCAGGTCGCCCACCCCGACCATACCGTCGTTGTCGATATCGGCCGGGCACCCCTCGCACAATCCCCATGACCCGAGCAGAATGAGGAGGTCGGTGACGCCAACGGCGTCGTCGTCGTCAAGGTCGGCGTCACAATCCGAGGGCAGATCGTCGAAGCTCGTGAAGCCGATTCGGTAACGGAAGGATTGAATCGAGAATTCCGATACGCCCGGACTGGAAGTTGTGGCAAGTACCATTCGGACATTGCCATTGGGTGCGGCCAGGGCGTCGTAGTTCCATTGCAAACAAGATTCGTCATCGACAAATAACTCGACCATGTCCTGTCCATGCTTCTCGACTCGATATGTGTGAAGTCGATCTGTCGTATCGAGCGAGCATTTCGCCGTTTTCCCGCCGTCTGTGATCCAATCGAGCGGCCCACCTGTTCGCACGAAGCCAACGGCATCCTCTGTGACCGCGATGATGACGAAGCGATCATCGTCCTGGAATCCGCACATCCACACCAGGTCGATATTGTGAGGTGGAGTGGAATCTGCGCCCGGTGCAGCTTGTCCGACCACTTCGTACACTGCATCTTGCGACGAGCAGTCAAACACATCCCAATGGCAATAGGCAGTGCGAAGGCCGTTGGGCGGATCGCTCTGCTGGTTGGATTCGTCGATGATATGGAGAATGCCGCTTTCGATTTCTCCTTCGATCCACTGATCGCTGCCACACCCACTGATCCATGCCGGCGTCGCCTGGTCGGGCAACAAGCCTTGCGCGGCGTCGTAAAGGACGGTCTCGTGTATCTTGTCGCAGTTCTGGGCCGACACCGAGGTAGTCAGCCCGCATAAGGCCATCCCGGCGACCCCGATCGAGACCCGGCGGCTGAACCGCCGCGGTCGCGCGCATGTGTTCCCACTGAGCATCATCTTTCTCTCTCTCAATCCTCAGCGCACCAACGATCGCCGAGCCGTCCAACCCTCCCGGGCGACCGTCTCGTTCCTTTGATTCGCCTAGGTTCCAATAGCAAGATGAAGCCGTGCGTCGCGTTGTCAAGGTTTTTCCGGGTGCGAGCGTCAATGGATGTGTCCGACCTTGTTTACGTAGACCGCACCAACGCTCCATCCTGCCGAGACTGTTGCGGTCGGCCGCAACGCCTGGGGACCGACCGGCTGGGCGCGCGTCGTCTCTTCCAGGCCGGGCGTTTGCCCCACCGCAGGTGGCCCGAAACTCCGGTCCCACGCCGCAGATCGCCGATCTAGACGGCGTGGGCACTGAGCACAAGATTCTCAGCCTTGCCGAGGCCGAGGCTTCCGTTCGCGCGGCGCAGCGTGGGGGCGAAACGGTCGCACTCTGTCACGGCTGCTTCGACATCGTCCACCCCGGCCACGTTCGGCACCTTCAACACGCCGCCAAGCTGGGTGATCGGTTGCTGGTGACAATCAGCGGCGACTCGATGGTGGACAAAGGAACAGGCCGACCGCTCATCCCACAGGAGTTGCGGGCCGAAAGCCTCGCTGCCCTCGACTGCGTCGATTGGGTGGCCGTCAACCCCGAGCCGACCGCGGCCGACTTGCTCCACATCATTCGCCCGGACATTTATGTCAAGGGGCGAGAGTATGAACACAACCGCGATCCTCGGTTTCAGGCGGAGAAGCACGTCGTCGAGCGCTATGGCGGCCGGGTCGTGTTCTCCTCCGGCGATGTCGTGTTCAGCTCGACCGCCCTGATCAATGCAATGGAGCAGACGGTCGATCCAGCCCACAGTCGGTTGCGGCAGCTCATCGCCCAGCAAGAGATCGACGTCGCCTCCGTCGATCAATTCATCAGTTCGTTTCGGGGGAAGCGCGTGGTTGTCGTCGGCGAGACGATCATCGACACCTACGTGATGTGTAATCGGCCGGAGGTGGCCGGCGAAGCGCCTTTGATGACGTTGCGCCCGGTGGAGTACCGAAGCTTCGACGGCGGTGCGGCAATCATCGCCAAGCATCTGGCGGCAATGGGTGCTCGCCCGACAATGATCACCGCCCTGCCGTCAACGCCCGAGACGACTGCCTTGCGACAACGTCTGGCGCGGCTCGGGATCGAGACGCAAGCGATCGAACACGCTGGGCCGGTCATCGAGAAGCAGCGGTTCAACGTCGGATCGATCAAGGTGATGAAGCTCGATCTCGGCGAGCCGATCACACTCGACGCAACTGGTCAATGCCAACTGAAGCGTATGGTGCAGGAAGCTGCGAACCAGTCAGAGGCGGTGATCATCGCCGACTTCGGACAGGGTCTGTTTACCGATGCGTTCATGACCGAAATGTGCGAGCTTCTGCGCCCATGCACGGACCTGCTCGTCGGGGATGTCAGTGGACGGCGCTCCAACCTGCGGTCGATGCACGGCATGGACCTGTTATGCCCCAGCGAACTGGAGATTCGCGAGGCGCTGCATGATTACGACGAGGGCCTGACGGCCGTGGTCTGGCGGCTTCTGCACGCCACGAACACGCGGTCGGCCATCATCACCCTTGGCGCCGACGGATTGATTGCGTTCGATCGTGCGCCGGGAGCCGAGGCTGATGCGGACGACTGGCAGACGCGGCTCACCGCCGAGCACGTTCCCGCGCTGGTTCCATATGCGATCGATCAGCTCGGTTGCGGCGATGCGCTGCTCGCGGCAGCGACGTTGACGCGAGTCTGCGGCGGTTCCCTGACGCTCGCGGCGCTGCTCGGCGCGGTGGCCGCCGCCGCTCAGTCCCAGCAGCTCGGCAACGCGGTCATCGGCGCTGTTGATCTTCGCAAAGGAATCCGCAGGCTCTGCGAGGCCCAATTGACGTACGTGTCCCAGCCTGAAGCCGAACTCGTGTGCTTGCCTCGTGATCAGCTACATCTTGCCCACACATAATCGTCCCGACCGACTGGCCAAGTCGCTCACCCACATCGGTCGATTGTGCGCTGATGATCATGCCCAACTCGGCGGCGCCGAAGTGGTCATCGTCGATAACGCCTCCGATGCGCCGCCCACGCTCCCCAGACGGCTCGCCAACGGTTTGCCCGTTCGATCGTTTCGCATGATGTCGAATCAAGGTGCAGCCGCGCGCAACTTCGCAGCCGAGCAGGCACAGGGCGACTGGCTCATCATGCTCGATGATGATTCCTATCCGCTCGATACGGATTTCATCACTGTGCTTGACGAAGCGCCCCCGGAGGTCGCCGCGATCGGCGCCGACATCCGTCTTCCCGACCAACGCCGTGAAGCCGGCGGACTGCCAGAGGTCTTCGTCGGCTGCGGCGCGGCGATTCGCCGACAGGCGTTCATAGATGTCGGCGGGTACGACGCCAGTTTTCATTATTACGCAGAAGAATACGACCTCTGCGCCAAGCTCTTGTTGGCCGGCCATCGTATTATTCACGACGACCGCTTCCGCGTGAAGCACGACAAGGTCTCCGCCGGGCGGGATATGAATGTCATCCTCAAATACCTCGTGCGGAACAACGGGTGGATCGTTCAGCGCTACACGCCCCCGGAACAACGAATCACAATGCTTCACGAGACGATCGTTCGGTACGGACGCATCGCTGAGCTTGAATCGGCCCAAGCGGGCTATCTACAAGGTCTGACGGAGCTGTTTGCAACACTTCAAGAGCAACCACAGAGGCAAATGCCCCCGTCATTGTTCGATCGTTTCACGGGTCTGGCTCATGCTCGTCACACGCTCGCCGAGTCACCACACGTCGCCGAGGGCACGCGCGTCGCGTTGGTTGACCAAGGTAAGAACGCCTGGGCTGTAAAACAGGCCCTGCGCGAAGTCGGGGCAACGATCGTCGATGAACAATCGGACGCCAAACTGTTCGTCATTGGCACCCTCTCGCCGGGACCCATGCTCGATGCCTACGAACGTCGATCCAGGCGCGGCGAGCCGGTCCTCGCGGCCTGGTCACCGCAACACATATCCGAGGACGTCGCAACCTACCCTCCGGAGCCGGCCAACGTTGGCGTAAGCAGCTCGGCCAGCTCGTCGTAGCCGAAGAATCGAAGCGCCTCCGCAGAGCATTGCTCGGCTAGTTCACGTTGCTGGTGCAACCTCATCGGCTCGTGCCCATCATCGCCTTCCCATCGGCGCAGACTGTTTGTGTGCGGCCGTTGGTGTTCGAGCGTCTTCTCATCGCCATATCCCGGCCGCGGGTCGGCGTGCGAACCGTAGTTGATCATTGCCGCGTCAAACGACGTGCCGAGGAACTCGCAGAGCAGGGTACAGGCCGCTTTGGGATCGTCGCACAGTAGTTCATAGTGAACAACGTGGCATCGATCCGGATGTCTCTGAGCAAATTCATATTGATTACGGAAACTTCTCGCCGTGCCGGGAATCACTTGTTCGATAGGCTGGGTCGCCACTTTCTCCCATGTCCGCACGGACCACACGGTGCCTCGGGGATCGCGGGTAAGGATGATGAATTTCGCATCCGGAAAAATCTCGGCCAATTGATCGGCGATCTTCATGTCCATCGGCGTCTTGTCTATGACGCATATACCATCCGCAGACAGCAATGGGCTGTAGAGCTCGGATGCATATGCGCGACATGCCTCGACAAAGGTCGGCCGATCGGTCACGGTTTGCATGGCGACCGCAGCCTGACGCACATTATACTGCGGTGACTCACCCTCACCGTTCCAAAGATTCAATAGCGGCAGAAGAAACCACGTTTCCGGCGGACTGGTCAGTCTCGGATGGCCATCCAACATCTTGCGCAAGAGCGTGGAGCCGCTGCGCATCGGTGCGAGGATAAACGCCACCCGATCCCCCGTCGGGCTGACTCGATTGGCGCCGATTCGAATTTTTGCGGGTTTGCCGACGGTTCGACCGCGCTGCGCCCAATACTGCGAAACCAGATCTAATACCCCTTCCATTCGACTGGCCCAGGTGTGGTCGCGCAACGTACGCGCTCGGCCTGCTTCTGCGAGCTCTTCCACTCGACTGCGGGCCGAGAGCGCTTCGGTAAGTTGTTGCCTTGCCTCGCCCGGGGTCTTGAAGACAAGGATTTCCTTCCCGTCCTCAAACAGCTCATCGATGCCTCCGCGAAAGGCCTGTAGGCACGCGGCGCCGCAGGCGGTGATCTCGAACACCTTCGAGTTCACGCCGATGTCGTCCTGCCAGCGCATGACATTCAGCGCGAACCTTCCTTTCGCGTAGACCTCAGATTGTCGCTCGTACTCGACGAATCCGCTCGCATCGCCTTCGATTCCCCACGCGTTATACGACTGCTGGCCCAAACGCAGACAGTTGAAGTGACGAGACAGATAGGCGACCATGAACGGCCGCTCCCATTTCTCAATCTGGCGAATCGTGTCGGTAACTCTCACATAAAGGACCAGATCTTTGATGAGCGCGTCTGCCGCCACGGCGAGAGCTACATCATGTCGCACCGCCCACTGTAGATGCACCAACGCCGGGCTATGGCGATCTGCCAACCGCGCTTCCACCATCGCATCCAACAGCTTCCGCATCGGTTCACGAGCCGATCCATCAACCGACTCCACCAGAGCATCCAGCTTGGGGCGCAGACTCATCGCGACATCTTTGCGGATCCGATCAACATCCGGATCATCCTGTTCCAACTCTTGTAGCATCACCTCAGTCGGCGCGGGATCACCCGGGCCGGAGACGAACACAAGGTCGTATTCCTTAGGAATCTCCGGACGAGGCAGGAAGAGCCTCGGATTCACGCCGTTCGGCGACGGAATCACGTTCTTGAATCCCATCAACGACGCCATCTCGCTGCCGGTGCCTGGATTGTTGATGTAGTGAAACTGATGCGCACCGCGGTACAGGCCATTGGCAATGTTCTTGATCTCTTTGCCGCCGTGGTACCAATGCGGCGCATCCCACCAGTAATGCAAGTGCGGATGACCATGGTCATCCAGGAAAGAGACCGTCGATCCGTCCGCCTGGAGATACAACGGAAGCGACAACGTTGCCCCGGACCACATCGCCATCGACAGGTCGATGCCGTTGGTCTCGATGAGACTCAGCACGATCTTGCCTAACGGCTCAATGGCGCGCTCCACATGCTCACCCATCGCCTCAAGCACAGCGATATATGGCTCAAGCTCGAACTGCAACACCTCGTGCCCAAGCTCGCCAATGCTCTGGACAATGTCCAGAAAGAACCGACGCGAGTTTGTTCCCGGCGGAGTGAATGCCAGTATCTTCATTGACTTGCTCCCTCAGCGAACCGCTGAATCACGCGACAGCGACGGCGAGCATTTCCTCGATCATGTTGGGAATCGATCGTGTAATCGACCAATCAGGAAAGTGGGCTTTGAGTTTGCGAAGATCGCTGATGTAGCAGATGTGGTCGCCGCGACGAGGATCATCGCGGTAGGTCCAATTGATTCGGCTACCCGTGATCTGCTCGATCATATCGATACATTCGAGGATGCTTGCGCTGTTGCTGCGTCCGCCGCCGAGGTTGTACACCTCGCCGCACCGTGGATCGTTATAGAACGCATCGAAGGCTGCGATGACATCGGCACTATGAATCTGATCACGCACCTGTTTGCCCTTGTAACCGAAGATCGTGTACGGCTCATCGGACTGTGCGACCTTCACGAGGTACGAAAGAAACCCGTGCAACTGAACGGCACTATGGTTCGGACCGGTCAGACACCCGCCGCGGAACACGCCGACCCTCATGTCAAAGTATCGGCCGTACTCCTGGGCCATGACATCCGCCGCGGTCTTGGACGCCCCAAACAGACTGTGCAGCGATTGATCGATGCTGAAGTCTTCCGAGATTCCGTGCTCGTAAGCAGGATCGGCGTAGTCGTACCGTTTTTCGAGCTCCACAAGCGGGATTCGATTCGGCCCGTCGCCATAAACCTTGTTCGTGCTCATGAAGATGAACACCGCTTCGGGGCAATGGCGACGCGTGGCCTCCAGCAGGTTCAGGGTTCCCGCCGCATTCGTGTCGAAATCGTCGAAGGGGATCGACGCCGCAAGGTCATGTGACGGCTGGGCGGCGCAGTGGATGATCAGATCAAACCGCATCGACTTGAACAACCCAAGGATCCCCGGGCGGTCGC
>JADFGE010000031.1 GCA_022567855.1 Planctomycetota bacterium
GCTCCGTGGAAGCGGACAGGACCCGGACACGCTCCGAGAAGTTGAAGACTGGATCGAGCGCATACGGGAGCGAGCATTCAGTTGATGATCAGGCCTACTGTCAGGCCGACTAGCGTGCCTCCGAGCATGCCCCAGCGATTGGGCAGCATGAAGCGTGGCTCCTTCAGCAGATCGATGTAGTCCTGGTTGAGAGCCATGTAACGGGTCAACGCCTCATTGTATCCGGTCTCGAAGGCGGCTTCGTTCGCCTCGGCCAGCTCGATCATCTCGGGGGTCATGTCGATGCCGATCGCTTTGCCAGTGGGCCCGACCACCTTGGCGGCCAGAAAGACGTCCAAGCCGCCCCCCGAGCCCAAGTCGACGACGACCTCGCCCGGCTCCTCGCCGCCGAGCATACTCAGCAGGATCAGCAGGTTCACGCCGGCCACGAGCAGCCCCAGCCCTACGCCACCCCGCCAGCCGCGACCCGTTTTCCGCGCCAGCCCATACCCAGCCGCGAACAGCCACCCCGCCAGAACAACCGCCGCCAGCCATAGTGGGACAACGCCCGGCGGTATGACCGAGACATACAGGATCACCCACATCACGACGGTCGTGCCGAAGCCGATCGTCAGAATGTCGCCGCCACGCTTACTGGCCATGTTCTCGCCTGCCGCCGGCCGTTTGGCCCGATTGGTCTCGCCCGTCCGATTGGAGCGATATACTATGTGACGAAAATCACAAACACCACCGCCCGTGCCTGCTTCTATCCTCCAATCTTCATTTCCCGACGCCGTGCTCGCTGACAACCCGCGGCCGAGCGGTGTACGCTCGCTGACTCTCCGCCTGCCCGCACTGTATATGCAGCTCACCAAGGCCCGGCTCAGCGCGCTGGTCGTGGTCACGACCGCGGTGGGTTTCATCATGGCCTCGGCGGGATCAATCGACTGGCTGAGATTGCTGTGGACGGTGCTGGGGACAACCCTCGCCGCCGGCGGGGCCAGTGCGTTCAATCAACTGGCGGAGGTTCGACGCGACGGCTTGATGTCGCGCACCTGCACGCGACCGCTTCCCTCGGGCGCGATGAGCCTCACGCACAGCTTCGTCTTCGCCATGCTCCTGGCATTTGGCGGACTAGCCGGCCTGATGGTGATGGTGAATCTTGCGGCGGCCGGCTTGGCGCTGCTGACATTACTCATTTACCTCTTCGCCTATACGCCGCTGAAGACCCGCACGAGTCTGAACACGCTGGTGGGCGCGATCTGCGGGGCTATCCCGCCGATGATCGGCTGGGTCGCGGCCACCGGCACGCTGGACTATGGCGCTTGGATCCTCGCTCTGTTGCTGTTCGTGTGGCAGATTCCGCATTTCCTTGCCCTGGCCTGGCTGTATCGCAAGGACTACGAGCGCGGCGGGTTTGTCATGCTTCCGGTGATTGATCCGTCAGGGCGGCTCACCGGGCGTGTGGTTGTGCTCATGACGCTTGTGCTGCTTCCCTTGGGAGTTGCGGCCGCACTGTCGGGCTTGGCGGGCTGGCTCTATACGTTCGGCTCCGTCGCGCTCGGATTGTGGATGCTTCGGCTGGGACTACGCCTGCACGCGCAACGTTCCGATTCCAATGCGCGTCGCGTGTTTGTGGCCAGCCTCGTCTATCTACCCGCTTTGCTTTGCCTGATGGTCATAGACCGCGGACCGGCCGCTACCGGGGACAAAGTTCCACACCTTGGGGTACTTGCCGCAGTCACGAGCGACATCGACGACATCGCAGGGCAATGATGACACCCCGCCCAACACACCAGCCGCGCCTGTTGACCATCCGCAGCGGCGGATGGGTGCTCGTATTGGCCGGCGCATGCACGCTGGCGATACTCATCTTGGTGGTCATTGAGATTCGCCCCCCGCTCATCGGCAAGCACGGCGACCTGGCCAGTTATGGCTTCGACCTCACGACGTGCCTCATACCGCAAGATCAGATTGTCACCGGCGGTCTGCGTAAGGACGCGCAGCAGGCCCTCGTCGATCCGGCTGTCATCGACGGCGACGAGATTACCGATCTCAACGCCCAGCTCTATGGCAAGTATCTCGTTTCGTCCGATCGCGTGATCGGCGTCGAGATCAACGGTGAATCGCGCGCCTACCCGCTTCTGGTTCTGAACTGTCACGAAATCGTCAACGACACGCTCGGCGGGGTGGCGATTGCCGTTACGTACAACCCGCTCTGCGACAGCACCGTCGTATTCGAACGAGAGGTGGCCGGCGAGACGCTTCAGTTCGGGGTCAGCGGACTACTCTATAACTCGAACCTGATGATGTTTGATCGCAGGCCCGACGCTCAGGGCGAGAGCCTGTGGAGCCAACTGTTGGGTCGTGCGATCGCCGGGCCTGCCGCCGAATCCGGACGTGAACTGACGGCTGTGCCTGCGTCAGTGATCCGCTGGGCGGATTGGCTGGCGTTCCATCCGCAAACCACCGTGCTGGCGCTCGATCCAAAGATGTTCAAGCGATACAAGGGAACCAGCTACGAGACTTATTTTCTCTCTCAGAAGCTGTGGTTCGAGGTCAATCCGCCGCCGCCGGAGGGTGAGCTTGCGATGAAAGAACGACTGCTGATCGTCGAGGCGCCAGACGAGCGGCGCGTGTACCCGCTGGCGCTGATTGCCGGGCGGGCCGATCCGGCCGGGCGGTGGACCGACTCGCTTGGGGGCGTTGATGTCGAGTTTGTTTGCACCACCGATCCGCGCACGGTTCATGTCGCGTCCACAAGCGGAGGCAACGTCATCACCCGCTACGCCATGTGGTTCGCCTGGCACGCGATGTACCCGGACGATAAGCCGGTTCAGTGAATGTCGATAATGAGGTACCGGCAAGAAAGCGCATCGGGCGGTCTGGTACTCAGTTCAAACCAAGAACTCTCAGAAGGCAGTCGGGCCATCTCGGAGGATCGACTGCCGCAACCTCTCGGCAGAACCGTTCGACGGCCTCAAGACTCGTGTGGCGCGTGCCGCTCAGCACAATCGTTTCAAGACGCACGCCCTGACATCCAACTCGGATCAGTTCCTCGATCGACGCCTGGCTGGCTGTTACTTCTCGATTCAACGTCAGGAAGCGCGCCGCCTCGCCAAGAGTCAGTAGCTCTTCGCCGCGAACTCGCGCGGCGTCCGCGATCTTGACGTTTCGATCGCTTGAATTAGAATGCATTTGGCCAATCTCCTTTTCAAAACGCAATGCGAATTGGACTTGGTCTCGAAATTGGGCCCTGCCGGTGGTTGCACACCGGCGGGGCCCTTCGTTATTCAGAGCAGGGCACTAGCAAAGCGCAGTGCCTAAATCTAACAAAGAGATCTGAGCCATACGTTCGCCTCTTACGTTGGCTCGCTATCATGCTAGGCCGCGCGGATTCAAGAAGTCAAGCGAGGTGCCTCTACGACCACATGGGAGGCGGTTTTGGCAGTCCGGCTAGCAGGAATCACTGTCGGGGATCCCACAAGCGGAGGCAACAGCATCACCCGCTACGCCATGTGGTTCGCTTGGCACGCGATGTACCCGGACGATAAGCCGGTGCCGTGAAGTCCGCACATTGCGAATCAGAGCCGGGGCGTCCCCGCCCCGGAGCGGGCGCAGCCCGCTTTTCTTCATGTGTTGCGCAACTCCCCGCAGCTGCGTCGCCGATCGACGGCGACACAGCTGCCCGGGCTGGGGACAGCCCGGGTCGGACATGAAACTGCGCTTTGCTACGTTCCTAACAGCAGCGTCGCGAACAGCACGAGCCACACGCCGTCCAGGAAATACCAGTACATCGCGCAGTAGCGCACGCCGGGGTAGTAACTGGGCGAGTATCGACCGCAGGCCGCGCGCAGCGTGACGATCGTCAGCGGTATCAATCCGCCAATAACGTGCAGCGCATGCATGCCCGTCAACACATAGAACCCTGTGAGAAGAAAACGGGTCTGCGATTGGCTTAGCGCCGCCGCCAGCGGCGCGGCCCATTGGACCCAGCAGCGCGTTTGTACTCCAAGGAAGGCCAGGCCCAGCCCGGTGGTTGCCAGCAACCCGAGTTGAAGCTGTCCGGAGCGATTGTTGCGAATGCTCGTAAGCGCCCAGTGCATGGCGCCGCTACTGGCTAACAACAGTGCCGTGCTGAACCACAGCCCGCGGGGAAGCGCCGGAAGGTCGAGGGCCGCGTCACGCCCCGCCCCCAGCCGAATCACCCAATAGCCCAGTACACTGGCCCCGAAGAGTATCGTCAGCGCCGCGAGAAAGAACCACAACCCCAACGTGCCCGCTGAGACTTGCGCCTCGTGCTTAGCAAACGGCGACGACCCGGCGGAGTCCGCCATCATTCCCCTAATACGTTCAGCTTCTCCACCACCTTCGGGGCGTCGCCGGGGTCGAGATTGCCGGCGTACTCAGTCGTATCCGTCAAGGCGAAGCTGATGAACAGCGCCACAAACGCCAGCGAGGTCACGAAGACGATCCCGTGGAACGGCCGATCGTACCGCAGGTGCATGAAGAACATGACGACGAGCGTGCCCTTGACAACCGCAATACCCAGGGCGATCCAGATATTGAGATTCCCGACGTCGAAGCTCGCGGCCCAGACGGTGAGCAAGGTCAGCGCGAGCAGCCCCATTCCCGTTACCAAGAGAATGCGCACGGGAACGACGTGCCCGACCTCGGGATGCCCTTCGTGTTGTGATGATTCGGTGGCCATGTCTCTTTTTTCTTACCTAATGCCTAGTGCCAAATGCCTAATCCCTAATGCCTTCCTATATCAGATAGAACAGCGGGAACAAGAAGATCCATATCAGATCGACGATGTGCCAGTACAGCCCACCGAGATCGACGGGCGTGAAGTATTTTTCATTGAAGCGCCCCTTCACGGCTCCGATCAGCAGCCAGATCATCACGCCCACGCCCCCGAGCACGTGCAGGCCGTGCAGACCCGTCATCATAAAGTAGATATTGAAGAACATATGGGCGTTTGCCGGCCGATCTTCACGCTGCAGCGCGTGCATTTCATGCTCGGCATGGTCATCGGTATGCACCGTATCGGTCAGCGCAAGTTCTTCCAGGCCCGAAGGCCCTTGACCGGGCGGTACGACGGTTGAAATCTCCACCAGAATGTCGGCCGGGAGCCCTAGCTCTTCGATCGAGCGCGCTTCGGTATCAGGAACAGGCACTACAAGTTGCCCTGCTCCGGGCACGGGCAGGTTGTCATCCCACGTACGCGAACGATCTGAGGGTTTGTCATAGAAGTACGCGCCGGGGAACCAGCCCTCGTTGAACTTGTGGCTGTACTCGACATACTTGATCCCCAGGAAGCCCCCGGCGCCGGCGAGTGTCAGCAGCAAACCGATGATCAAACCCTTGCGGTTCCCCCGCTGAGCACAGGTCACGGCCCAGGCCATGGTCAGGCTGCTGAGAATGAGGACGACGGTGTTGATCGCGCCCATCGTCGTATCGAGGTACTGGCTGCCGAACTTGAACAGCTCCGGGTGGTTGCCGCGCCAGACTGCGTATCCGACGAACAATCCGCCGAAGAGCAGGACCTCGGTGGCCAGGAACAGCCACATCCCCAGCTTGCCCGCTTCGAACTGCTGCTTGGGCGTATCCCAGTGGTGAGCCAGGAAGTCGGGGTGATCGTGTGTAGTTGAGGCAGTCGTCGTCATATTTCCATACACTCGGAGAGGAATTCACCGCAGAGGCGCAGAGGGCTTGGGGAAGGTTTCGCGGAGTTGGATGCCATCAAGTCGTTTTCCATAAACTTAAGAAGTTCTTTTTTCTTACCTCTGCGTTCTCTGCGCCTCTGCGGTGAAAATTATTCTGATCTATGCTTCGCCGGGTTCGTGTTTCAGATCATGTCGCCAGTGGTACCCTTGCTCCTGCTCGTCCCATTCCAAGACCGTGAAATCGTAAGGGTCGCCGACGTGCGGCGGCTCGGAGAAATTATCGTGCGGCGGCGGCGAGGCGCACTGCCATTCGAGACTCCGGCCGCCCCAAGGGTTGGCGGGGGCCTTTTTCCCTCTGAACAACGAGTGCAGCAGGTAGAAGGCGATGAGGAAGAACCCCGCAGCCATGACGAACGACCCGATCGACGACCAGAAGTGGTACGTGCCGAACAGTTCTGTCGCCTCCGGCGTCCAATTGGGGCCGTCGTAGTCGTGGTATCGCCGGGGCATACCTTTGCTGCCCAGCATGAATTGGGTAAAGAACGTCAGGTTGAACCCGACGAAGATCAACCCGCAGGCGGTCCGGCCCAAAAACTCCGAGTACATCCGTCCGGTGATCTTCGGCCACCAGTGGTGGATGCCGCCGATCATCGCGATCAACGCACCGCCCATCATCGTGTAGTGAAAGTGCGCCACCACAAAGTAGGTGTCGTGCAGGTGGATGTCGGTGGCCAGGGTGCCCAGGTGCAAACCGGTCAATCCGGAGATCGTGAATAAGACTAGAAACGACAACGCGTAGAGCATCGGCGTGTTGAAGCTGATTGATCCCTTGTACAGCGTCGCCAGCCAGTTGAACACCTTGACCGCCGAGGGGATCGCCACGCTGAACGTGATCGCGGAGAACACCACGTTCATCAGCGGCGACTGGCCGGAGAGGAACATGTGGTGCCCCCACACGATGAAGCTGAAGATCGCAATCGCCACCGAACTAAAGGCGATGAACTTGTAGCCGAAAATGTGTTTGTGGCTGTGGACGGAGATCAGCTCGGAGATGATCCCCATCCCGGGCAGGATCATGATGTACACGGCTGGGTGGGAGTAGAACCAGAAGAAGTGCTGGAAGAGGACGGGGTCGCCGCCCAGGGCGGGATCGAAAATACCGATCCCGAACAACCGCTCCACGGCCAGCAGGGCGACCGTGATGCCGATGACCGGCGTGGCCATCACTTGGAGGATTCCCGTGGCGTAGATCGCCCACAGGAACAGCGGCATGCGGAACCACGTCATCCCCGGCGGGCGAAGCCGGTGGATCGTCACAATGAAGTTGATCCCGGTGAAGATCGAGCTGAACCCCAGCACGAACACCGCGAAGGTGAGCAGCAGAATGCCGTTCATCTCCGTTCCGGTCGTGCTGTACGGCACGTACAGCGTCCAGCCCGTATCAACTCCACCGAAGAATACCGTCGAAACGGCCAGCACCGCGCCCGTCACCCACAGGTAGTAGCTGAAGAGATTCAGGCGAGGGAACGCCACGTCCTTCGCCCCGAGCATGATCGGCAGGACGAAGTTTCCCAGCGACGCGGGAACGCTGGGGATGATCACCAGGAACACCATGATCACCCCGTGGAGGGTGAAAGCCATGTTGTACTGGTCCTGGCTCAGGATCTGCTCGCCGGGGAACATCAGTTCCAGCCGCACGAGCATCGCGAACATCCCGCCCAGGAAGAACGCGGTCAGGATCGAAACAAGGTACATGACCCCGATGCGCTTGTGATCCAGCGTCCCCAGCCACGACATGATGCCGCTGGAATGCGTGAGGTAATTATCGACGGGCGGCGTTTCGGCCCCAGGCGTCGGTTTGGTCGTGTCAATCGTGGTCATCTCATTGCGGCTCCTCGGCCTCGACGACGATGTCTGCCATCTTCACTTCGATCAGCTTGCCATCGTCGTCGACCAGCTCATCAAGGCGCATGATCATCTGGATCATCGCCTCCACGCCGCGCGTACCGAGTTGGTCGGCGATGTTCGGCGTCATCGAGCTGGGATAGGCCGCGCCCTGGGCATTCGCAGCGATCTGGTCGCTCGGCTTGCGAATCGAGTTTCGCAAATAGTCTTCGTTCACGGTCACGGCGCTGCCGTCGGCCAACTTGCGTGTCCCGCCGCTCTTGAAAAGCTTGTGCGTCTCCTGAAACGACGGACCGATCAACGGCGAGCCGTCGACGGTATGACAACTTGTGCAACGATTGTAGAGAATCACTCCGGCCCGGTGGAGGTTTTCGTCCGGAACCTTGTCCAGCCAGTTCGCCAGCTCATCGATCTTGGCCTCGAACTCGAACTGGTTATAGACGATGACCTTTCCCACCATCTGCGAGTGTTGGGTGCCGCAGTACTCAGCGCAGTACAGCGCGAATTCGCCCTCCCGCGTCGCCTCGAACCACAGCTCCGTACGGCGCCCGGGCACCGCGTCCATCTTTACCCGAAACGCCGGGATCCAAAGGGAATGTATCACATCGTTCGCGCGCAGGTTGATCTTGACCGGACGACCAACGGGAACGTGTAGAATGTTGATATCCGTCGCGCCGTTGGGGTAGTTGAAGCTCCAGAACCATTGCTGGCCGACCGCCTCGATCTCGTAGGCGTTCTCCGGCGGCGTCGTGATGTTCACGTATCCCTTGAGCCCGATATAGAAGATCAAGACGACGAGAATCATGGGGATCGCAGTCCAGGTGATTTCCAGCGGCGTGTTGTGCGTCGGGCTCTCCATGCTCGGAACGTGCCCCCGCCGGCGATACTTGAACATGAACCACAGCATCACTCCTACAATCAACACAAAGAAGAAGATGCTGATCCACGTGATGAAGTCGAACGCAAAGTCCACGTCCGGCGCGACGGTCGAGGCCGATTCCGGGAACCAGAACCCCCCGTCGGTGCGTCCGGTCTGAGCCAGCAGCGAGAAAATCGGCGAAAGGAGACTCACGTGTGCAATTCTCCCAACACCGGCTTGTGTCGCCTGATCTTCATTTCGTGTCGCCACAACATGCCCAAGCCGATGACCACGATCAACATCGTGGCCAGACCGCCGAGGGTCATGACTTTCCGCGCCGCCACCACGTACTTGCCGGCTGAGGGATCAAAGGTCGAGCACCACATTACGAAGCGATCCCAGGGTGAACCGATCGAGCCCTGCGACGCCTCGATCAGCGCCTTGTCCAGCGTTTCAGACTCCGGCATCACCGTATTGATGTAGCGAGAGACCCGGCCTTGGGGCGTAGCCACGATGATGCTCGCCGCATGCGCATAGTCGCCGGTGCGCTCGACAAAACGGTACCGAAAACCGAGCGCCTCTGTCAGCGCCTCGATGCTGTCCTCGTCGCCGGTCAGAAAATGCCAACCGTCAGCGGCGTTCTCCCGTTTGTACACCCCCAGGTAGTTCCGCTTCTTCACCTCCGCCAGCCGATACTCTTCCTTAGGGTTGATCGTGAACGTGACGATCTGAAAATCCTCGCCCGCCGACCATTCGATCTCATTGAGCGCCTCGGCCAGGCCGTTGAGCGTGGCGGAGCAGAGGTTGCGGCAGCGATAGAAGACGGGCGTGATGACGACCGGCACGCCGCGATTGAAATACTCGCCAAGCGTGACGGTTCGGCCGGTGTCGTCGATGAACTGAAGATCAAGCGGCAACTGCTCGTCGAGCCGCTCGTCGATGCCCACGCCCTCCGGCGGGTCGCTGGAGTTCTGCAGCGGGACCTGAGCAACCGACGACGCGCCGCCAACGACGATCGCGGCGCCGATGATGAATATCCGGCTTGGCCGTACCGCTGCCTGTTGTGTTGTGATTCGCCTCGTCATGGCATGTCACCTGATGCCGACGCGGCCGCTGAGACCTCGGCTGCGCCGTATTCCTCGACCAGTATCTTCATCGCTCTTTCAAGCGGGATGACCAATTCGCGCGTCACTTCGCCGCCGTCGTCAACTTCCCGCCAATGGGCCGGGGCGGTCAGCCGCCCCTCCTGCTGGATGCGAAGGTTCTTTGGCTCGTCGATGTCCACCTGCACGACCTTTTTGTCAACTTGATTGGCTTTGACGTTGTAGTACAGCGCCGTCACCCCCAGCATCGTCACCACCAGCAGCACCGCACCGATGAATCCCACCAGCGAGGTCGAGCTGGCGGCGGGATCCTCATGATCATCGATGTTATGTTCGAAGTGGTCCGTCATCGCTTGTCGCTTCTTCTTACCTAGTGCCTAATCCCTAATGCCTTCTTACTTAGTAATTCTCAAACGCCAAAGACTCGGCCAGCCGCGGGTCCTGCTCAGGCACCAACGACCGGCTGCGCAACCCAAACGCGGTTCCCGCCACCATCAAGGCGGCAAACCCCAGCAGCAGTGTCACGTCGAACAACTGCCAGTTCAGATCATACGCCGCGTTTTCAGGGGCCTGGAACGCGATCACGAGGGCCGCGTAGTCGCCGTCAACCGACTGCACGAGCTCGACCGGCACCATCGGCATCACCAGCCAATACATATCGATGAAATGAATGGCGACCATCCACGCCGCCGCCGCCGCCAGCACGCCCTTGACGCGTTTCGTGTGCCGGGTAAGCAGGAAGAAGAACGGAATAAAGAAGTGGCCCAGGATCAACAGGAGGCTCAGCCCTTTCCACGAGCCAAGCTGCCGAACCATGAACCACGTTGTTTCCTCAGGCATGTTCGCGTACCAGATCAACATGTACTGGCTGTACGCGATGTACGCCCAGAACACGATGCCGAACGCGAACAGGAACTTGCCCATGTCGTGGTAATGTTCAATGCTGATCGATTCCGTGACACGCCCGGCCCGCTGCAGGAAGTAGATGAGCAGGATCATCGTCGCCCCGAACCCGCAGCAACTGGCGGCAAAGAAATACACGCCGAACATCGTGCTGTACCACGCAAACTCCAGGCTCATGAGCCAGTCAACGGCCGCGAACGTCTGCGTGAAGGCATACAGGATCATCGCCGGGGCGGCCAGCGCCTGCATGCGCGACGTGATGCTCGGATCGCCGGAGCCGTCCTGGGCGATCGAGTTGCCGACGAAGTATCGTGCGAGCGAGAACCAGATCACAAAGTAGAGCGCGGCCCGAAGCGTCCAAAACATCGGATTGAGGAACGCATCTTTGTGCGCCAGCAACCCTCCTTCGGCATCGCCCATCTCCTCCATCGCCGCGGCGCCGAGCGTCCAGTGATAGAGCCCGCCCTCACTGTCCGTCCAGACGATCCACACGATCGGGATGAACAAGATCCACAGCCATCGCAGGTTCGACGCCAGCCCTTCGCTGATGCGCCGAATCGCCACGCTCCAGCCGGCCCGCGTCAGATGCTGGAGTATCGTGAAGAACAGTCCGCCGAGGCAGATGCTGACCACGAAGCAGTAGGCCACGACATACGCCCGCCAGAACCGATCCCAGTCCTTGACGAAAAACCCGAGCACGAGGCTGACGACAATCAACCCCAGGCCGAGCCCGCCGAGGCGCACGTACAGCTTCGGGCCTAGGTCGCCCAGATACCGGTCTTCACGTGCAAGCGCTGCTGCGTTCACGGTCTACGGTGTCTCCGGTTGGAGTTTGATCACCGGCAGGTCTATTCGCTGATCCGGCGGCAGGTCATTGAGATCAGCCGTTTGACTTCGTTGCAATGCTTTGACATAGGCGACAATCGCCCAACGATCTTCGACGGGAATCTGGGCCGCATAGCCGGACATGTTTCGCACGCCGTTGGTGATCGTGTTGAAGGTTTGCCCGATGGGCTGCTCGCGGATCAGCTGCTCGTGCATGTTCTTGGGCTGGACCCACGTCGTGCCGTTGAGGCCCAGGTTCACCAGCTCCATCGCTCGCTTGTTGACCATGCCGTCGCCATAGCCCGCGTAGCCGTGGCAGGGCGTGCAGTAGATGTTGAATCGGTCTTGTCCGCGATGAACAAGATCAAGATTGACCTGAACCTGCGGCGGGAAGGTCGTCGCCCAACCGCCATCCACCACACCGCGGTCGTAATGATCGTCCGCCTCGAGCTGACCCCGGGCGACCGTGCCCGCGACCGGCGGCCTCATCGCGCGGCCGTCGGCGAAGAGCGGGTTGGGGTGCTGGGCTCGGAACTTCGGCTGATTGTCCATGTCCTGGATGATGTGGATCCTCGTCCGCGACGACGGCACGGCCCGGGCCATAGCCGTCAGCGCAAACGGGACCGACCCGAGCGCGATCAGAATCGTCGTGATGACGATGGCGATTCTTGACATGGTCTAGGCTTGTACCTCCTCGACCGCCGTCGCCCCCAACGACGTAAGCAACTGCTGGGTCTTGGCGCGATAGAACAGCGGGTCTTTCGCTTCGATGATGATGAAGAAGCGGTCGTCGGTCACGCGCGCGAATCGCTCGTTCTTGAAGCATGGGTGATACAGCTGCGGCAGCTTGTTCAGCAGCAAGAGGAATACAACAGCGCCGATCGCCGACAGCAGAACCGTCAGCTCGAATATCACAGGAATCCAAGTGGGAACGCTGGCGAACGGCTTGCCGCTCACGAGGAACGCATAGCCGGTGACCCAAATGGGGCCACCCCAAATTTCCAGGTTAGTCGCGTTCGTGAACCATTGAAGCACCGTGCCGATGATCCCGCCCGTGATCCCCGCCCCCAAGACCAGCCACGGCAGAATCGTGGGCCGAATGCCCATCGCCTTATCAAGGCCGTGAACGGGAAACGGCGCGCAGCAGTCCCACCATTTATAGCCGGCTTCGTTCACCTTCTTCGCTGCACTGACGATCGCCGCCGGCGTCTCGAACTCCGCGAGCAAGCCGTACAGCTTCTCCGAGGACTCGTCGACTGACGAGGGCGACGGGATCGTGCGCGGCGACTGAGCAGGCACGGCCGTTGTACCAGCGCCGTCGTTCACGCGCTCGCCTCCTTGTCGTGGTCGTGAGCATGCGGGTTCGCCGCCGGCATGATCGCCTTTACCTCTGCGATCGCGATCACCGGCAAGTACCGAATAAACAGCAGGAACAGCGTCAGGAACAGTCCGAAGCTTCCCGCCAACATCAACAGGTCAACCCATGTCGGGTGGAAGTAGTCCCAGTTGGCGGGCAGATAATCCTGGCTCAGCGACGTGACGATGATCACGAAGCGCTCAAACCACATCCCCACGTTCACCAGCAGGCATATACCGAACATGATCGGGATGCTCTGCCGGGCTTTCTTGAACCAGAACAACTGCGGAACAATTACGTTGCACGTGACCATGATCCAGTATGCCCAGGCGTACTGCCCGAACATGCGGTTGACGAACGCAAACGACTCGTACATTGCGCCGCTGTACCAGGCGGTGAAGAACTCCATGACGTAGGCGTATCCCACCATGGAGCCGGTCACCAGAATGATCTTGTTCATGGTCTCCAGGTGCCGCAAGGTGATGAAGTCCTTGAGTCCCCACCATTGGCGGGCGGGGATTGCAAGCGTCATCACCATGGCGAAGCCGCTGAAGATCGCCCCGGCCACAAAGTACGGCGGGAAGATCGTGGTGTGCCAACCGGGAACCTGGGCCACGGCAAAGTCGAACGACACCACGGAGTGCACGCTCAAGACGAGCGGGGTGGCCAGCGCTGCCAGCAGCAGATAGGCCCGCTCATAGCGGTGCCAGTGCCGAATGCTCCCCCGCCAGCCGAGGGCGAAGATGCCGTAGCTGATCGCCTTGAGCTTGGTCTTGGCCCGATCGCGCAGCGTCGCCAAATCGGGAATCATCCCCACGTACCAAAACAGCAGCGACACCGTGAAGTACGTGCCCACCGCAAAGACATCCCAAAGCAGCGGGCTTCGAAACTGCGGCCACAGCTCCATTTGATTGGGAATGGGAAACAGCCAGTAGCTCACCCACACTCGGCCGACGTGGATACCCGGGAACATGCCGGCGCAAATGACGGCGAAGATCGTCATCGCCTCGGCGAAACGATTGATCGCGGTGCGCCACTTCTGCCTGAACAGGTACAGGATGGCGGAGATCAGCGTACCGGCGTGACCGATCCCCACCCAGAACACGAAGTTGACGATGGGGAATCCCCACATCGCCGGGTTCTGGTTGCCCCACACGCCGACGCCGGTCCAGAACAGGTAGCCGATCAGAACACCGAGGACCATCAGGAACGTCGAGGAGATGGCGAAGGCGATGTACCACGCTCTGGGTGGTTTGGGTCTTTCATTGACGCCGCAGATCGTGTTCGTGACCGATCCGAAATCATCGTGGTTCAACACCAACGGCGCTCGCCGCGTCGGATCGTCGAACGTGTTGTCGAGGGGCAGCGTCGTCATCCGTGAGCGGATCCTTGTGAACTCGGCGCGGCGGGAGCGAGACTCGGCGCGGGATTGCGAAGCTTGGCCATGTATCTGGTGCGTGGCTTGGGATTGAGTTCCTCCAGCATCTCATA
>JADFGE010000318.1 GCA_022567855.1 Planctomycetota bacterium
TTGATGGACTATTACTTCACATCGCAGCTAGCGATCGTTGATCTGGCAGGCGCTGAACGCAAACTCATCGGCGAGCCGGCCGTCTACGGGATGGCGACCCCTTCGCCGACCGGCCGTTACCTGCTCGTGTCGCGCGTCGTTCGGCCGTATTCGTATCAAGTGACGATGCGATCGTTCCCTGCGATTGTTGAAGTTCGCGATCTACAGACCGGCGCCGTGCACGAGTTGGTCCGCAAGCCGTTGGGCGACCAAGTGCCCATCGGCGGGGTGACTTCCGGGCCTCGATCGCATCAATGGCAAGCGACGGCCGGCATTGATCGAATCGTCTGGGTCGAGGCGCTTGATGATGGTGATCCCAAGAAAGACGTCCCGCAGCGCGATCGAATCATGTTGCTGGCCGATCCCATGGCCGGCGAAGCTGTCGAAATTGCCCGGCTGGAAGATCGGTACGCCGGGATCACTTGGATTCATGAATCGGCCAATGCGCTGATCAGTGAGTACGACCGCGATGAACGGTGGACTCGCACTTGGAAAATAAGGTTGTCGAAATCGGGGGCGCTGCAATCAACGACCGATCCCAAATTGCTCTGGGAGCGCAACGTGCAGGATCGTTACGCCGACCCGGGTCGGCCGGTGATGATCACGAATTCCGCCGGCCGATCAGTCGCGCGGCGAAATGGTGATTGGCTGTTCATGTCCGGTTCAGGCGCGACCCCCGACGGCGATCGACCGTTCCTGAGCCGGATCAATCTTGAATCGCTTGAGACAAGTGAATTATGGCGATGCGAGGGCGAGAACTTGGAGTCGTTCGTCGAGTTGTTGCCCGATCGCAAGATCATCACGCGTTACGAGACGCCGATCGAGCCGCCGAATTACTACGTCCGCAACCTCGATGACGACACGCGCACCGCCATCACGAACTTCGAGCATCCTGCGCCGCAGCTTCGCGATATTCACAAGGAGATGGTGACGTATAAACGCGACGACGGCGTGGAGCTTTCGGCGACGTTGTATCTCCCGCCGGGGTATGAAGAAGGCCGCGATGGGCCGTTGCCGCTCGTGGTATGGGCGTATCCGCTGGAGTTCAACGACGCCTACACCGCCGGGCAAGTCCGCGGCTCACCCTACCGGTTCACCAGCATCGGCGGGTCATCGCACTTGTTCCTGCTGTTACGGGGGTATGCGATCATGGATCGCGCGACGATGCCCGTGGTCGGGTCTGATCCGGAAACCGTCAACGACACGTTTATTGATCAGATTGTCGCCAGCGCCAAAGCGGCGATCGACTACGCAGCCGAGCGGGGCGTGGGTGACCCCAACCGCGTCGGCGTCGGCGGACATAGCTATGGCGCATTCATGACGGCGAATCTTCTGGCCCATTGTGATCTGTTCCGAGCCGGGATCGCTCGCAGCGGCGCGTATAACCGCTCGCTTACGCCCTTTGGTTTCCAAAGCGAACGGCGCACGTTCTGGGAAGCGCCGGAGATCTACTTCAAGCTTTCGCCCTTCATGCACGCGGACAAGATCAACGAGCCGATCCTGCTCATCCACGGCCAACGCGATAACAACTCCGGCACGTTCCCGATCCAATCACAGCGCTTGTATCACGCAGTAAAGGGTCACGGCGGAACGGTGCGGCTCGTCATGCTCCCGGCTGAGAGTCACGGCTATCGTGCCGAAGAATCGATCATGCACGTCCTCGCGGAGATGATCGATTGGTTTGACAAGCACGTGAAGCTGAGCGCCCAGGAGCCGGCAAGCGGGTCGTAGCGGCGCCGCTGAACCGACCGGGATCACTGCAGGTATCCACGTTACCCACGGATTGCTATCCGTGGGCGTCGCGCGGGAATGGCTGTCAGGTGAACAACCCATAGACCCACTTGGAGAAACTGAACCAGGCCTCCGAATCCTGCAAGGGTAGCCGTACCAGGGAAACAAGATGGAGGATAAGACCAATTATGTAGACCGCATGAACTCGACGACGGATAGCGAAATCGAATGCCATACCGAAAAGAATCGGTGAAGAATACAGTACGAAAAGGATAAGTGGAACCGCAGACAGAAAAGTCATACGACCAACCGCCGGTCCCATCAGAACAACCGTCGCGACAATGATCAGGCGCTTATGTATCTGAGCCTTTTTGCGGTAGGCAATTGCAGCCGTAAGGAAACCGCTAAACAATAATAGGTCGACCGACGAAATGACCAGAGAACGGTGTGCTTCGCGAATATCTCCTGCTGCCATATGATCAGAAAATCGCATGGCAAGCGCGGTAATCACTACCGCGACCATCAGCGTTGCGTACCCTACGGCGAACCATCCGACCTTACGATGCCACTTCAAACGTCCGGTGTATACGAGGAAGGTTTGTGCAACAAAGAGCACGATCCAGCCCGAAAACACGACCGCGTGAATCTCGATGATGGGTTTTAGGTCGAACGTGCCGGAGAGCAGTGGTCCGTAGTAGGTAGGCCAGAAGCCGACGACAACCAACGCAACCATCCATAAGCCCAGCGCAAGATAGAAGCTTCGCGACAAGAGACTCGGTTGGCTGCGGGGTTGCGGGGTCATGGATTGGATGATTACGTTACCCACGGATTGCTATCCGTGGGCGTCCAGCGCGAAAGCGATGCGAGTTATCCCTGATTCCACTTCTTCAGCGCCGGTCCCGTGTAATTCGCCAGCGGGCGGATGAGGCGGTTGTGTTGGTGCTGCTCCATGATGTGGGCGCACCAGCCGGTGATTCGACTCGCGACAAAGATCGGCGTGTACTGCGGGACGGGAATCCCCATCACGAAATACGTCATCCCGCAGGGGAAATCGACGTTGGGATAGATGTTCTTCTGGTCGAACATGATCTGCTGCACGCGGTCGCCGATGTCGAACCACTTCTTCGCCTCCGGTCCTTGCTTCTCAGCAATTTGCAGACCCCACGATCGCAAGATTCCCGCGCGGTGATCGCCGTTCTTATACACACGGTGCCCAAAGCCCATCAACTTGCGCTTCTGGGCAAACGCTTCAGCCATGAACGAATCGACATCACCTTTGCCCGCAGAAATATAGGCATCGATGTCCTTGAGCATGGCCATGGCTTTTTCGTTCGCGCCGCCGTGCAGTGGACCTTTGAGCGCGCCGATCGCGCCGCAGACCGCTGAGTGCATATCCGCTTCAGTCGAAGCGATGACGCGCGCCGCAAACGTGGACGCATTGAAATCGTGCTCGGCATAAAGGATCAGCGAAACATCCATCACCTTGGCGATCAGCTCGGTGGGCTTCTCGCCCGTCATACACCACAGCATGTTTGCAGGCAGATCAAGATTCGGATCGGGATCGACCGGCGTCTTGCCGTCACGGTTCATCTGGCCATAGCCGATGATCGTGGGAATCTGCGCAAGCAATCGCTTGGACTTGCGCAACCCGGCTTCGGGCGAGTTGTCTTCACAATCGGAATCAACATGCGAGAGTAGCGATATGCCCGTGCGCAGAATGCCCATGGGATGAGCGTCATCCGAGCCAGCCTCGTTGCGCGCGATCTTGCCGATGACTTCCAGGATGC
>JADFGE010000319.1 GCA_022567855.1 Planctomycetota bacterium
CGACGGCGGCGTATTGGGCCAGATCGTCGATCCCCAATAGACCACCGTGCTCATCGACCCAGGCGGCGATGGCCCGTCCCAGTTCGCCGTGGTACAGCGCGTCGGCGCCATCATCAGCGATGCGTTGCAACGAGTCGGCCAGCTCGGGAATCTGGAGCGTATCTCCCACATCGCGTGGCTGACCGTCGTCGCGCAGGGCAAGGCGTCGCGCACCGGGCGTGTACGAGAAGACCGCGTCGTAGCTCTCGGTGAAGTAGAGCTTGGATTGCCACGGCAAGGGGAAGCCGTTGCGCGCGGCGGCGATCGCCGGTTCGACGAGGCGGGGCCAGGGTAACGTGCCCCACCGTTTCCAAAGAAGCTCGATCGCCGCTAATGCGCCGGGGGTGGCGATGGAGCCGGGACCGATGAAGGTGTCAACACCGCCGCCGTAGGGCATCGACACTCGATCACCCTGACCGAAGCGGCGCTTGTCCGCGGATCGGCCGGGCATCTCAACGAATCCATCGATTGTTATGGGTGGACCATCAGGCGGCCAGACACAGCAGAAGCCGCCGCCGCCGAGCGAGGTCATGCCCGGTTCACAGACCCAAGTCATGAACGTCGCGGCAATCGCCGCATCAACGGCATTGCCGCCTTCGTCCGCGATCGCGGTCGCCGTCTGGGCCGCCAACGGTGTCCCAGCTGCGATCGCGAGGTGACTCATACCGATGTCAGTGTAGCAGCGGCGCGAACTTCGCCGCTACCCTTGGCAAATCAAGCGGACAGGGTGGGATTCGAACCCACGTCACCCCGAAGGGTGAACTGGTTTTCGAGACCAGCGCGTTCAACCGCTCTGCCACCTGTCCGAAGCGACGCAGCATTGTTCCAGGCCTGACGGCGCACGTCAATGACGATCTTCGGACAAATCCGTGCCATCCTCAGGCCGTACTTGGCGCGCGATTGGACGCCGACGACTTCAGGCCGGGCCGGCGCCGAACCTTCCGGCACGCGACGAGATTATGTCGCCGTCTCCGAGCGTACTGAATTGCTCGAAGTGTCCGTGAATGCTTTGTTGTGTCATGGCGCTCTCACTTTCCGGGGCCGCGCGACAGACGCCGGAGCCGTGAGAGCGGAGCCGCTGGCATCCGTGCCGCGTTCATCCGAGGATCAAGCCGGATGTCCTTTGCGGGATCATCCCTTGAGCCGCCGTGATCTGCGAACCTCTATCAGCCGGCAGGCCGTAGAATCACCCTGTGAAGCGCCGCTTGTTCAAGCTCGTCGTGTTCCTTCTGCTCGGAGCTGCAACCACAATCGCAACATCGTGGTACTTCGCGGCGGGGCGGACGAAAGACGGCGAGTGGTTTGGGCACGCCGAGCAAGGATCTTCTCGTATTGAACGGATTGGAGCGGGGACTTGGCACGTTTATCGAAACGAGCGGCTCGGTCAGGTATTGATTCGTCGCTATCGGTCTATCTACTCGCCTGAGGACCAACCGCCCGAGTGGGATATCATCGATTGGCCAGCCGAACGATTCCTGCCAGTCTGGGCATCAGACCTCCTGACATTGAAGCCGCCCGAGGGGGTGCTAGGCAACGCGGCGCTGGAAGGCTCCGGCTGGCCTGTGGTCGCGATGCGAACGCGATACGACGAAGTTCCTGGACCGCTTAGAGGGCAGTCGATCCGTCGAGTCACCGGAGGAATCCTCCTGACACCAACGGCAGAAGTCCGCCTAGGGGACATGCTTTACAGTGCCAAGGCGCTACACCTCCGCCCGCTCTGGCCGGGTTGCGCGATCAACACGGCCTTCTACGCTGTGCTTCTATGGATGCTGCGGCTTAGCCCGTTTGTTGTTCGCCGTGCCATCCGCCGCAAGCGTGGGCGTTGCATCAAATGCGGCTACGACCTGCGCGGAACTCCCGGGGGCGGGGGCGGGGGCGCCTGCCCGGAATGTGGCATGGTATTTTGCGATGAGGGGAATCGATGAAACGAAAGCGAGGGCGTGTCAAATGGGTTGGGGTGACCGCATGTGCCTTGCTGTTGTGCGCTTGGATTGGCACGTTCTGGTCGGCGCTGGGCTACCAGTTCCCAACCGTGGTTGTCGACCTGAGCGTCGGATGCTTTGAAGTATCCGTGTACCCCCAAGGAATGCCAATGCAGGGATGGTTCGCAGCGTGGCAGCCCTACGAGGTATATTGGCTGCCAACGCTCATCCGCGGCAGGTTCATAACCTCGCGAACAACGCACGTCTTTGTTCCACTTTGGATACCACTTCTGTTTGTTGGAGCGGCGACGATCTTGGCATTCAGACATGACTGGCTATTCGCGCCGGGACACTGTCAAACATGCGGCTACGACCTGCGCGGGGCGGAGCATGAGGTGTGCCCTGAGTGTGGGGTGGAGGTGTAGGTATGTCCAACACCGTCGCCTGCGAAACCCTCGACGCCATGTGCGCCGTCTGCGGTGCTCACTGTGCGACGTGGGTAGTGGGCGGGCCAGCGAGCGTCTGAGGTCTGTAGATCCGATTCTTGAAGACGAGCGTTGTGAGCTTGGCGGCAATGTCAGACGGCACGTTGAGGAACTGCAACCCGATCTCGTGCTTGAACAGTCCAAGCCGCCTGGACCACCTGACCTCGACATCGATGTGAACATCGCCGTCCCTGTCGAACAGTCTTATCACATGCCATCCTCTGAGCTTGCGCCGACTGAGCAGCCGGGCACCGCGCGACGAGATGTCGAGTACGCGGCCCAGGTTGCACTTCAACTGCCGGACGTTGACGCGGACGGCACGCCGACGTTCAGGGCCGGCATACGAGTCGTTGATCACTCGTTGGATCGCCCGGTCACCATCCGACCGAGTTCGAGACATCGCAAGCCCTTCGTCGCCCCCGCACCTATGGCATATCGGCTATCTGCGGGGTCCGAGCATCAGCGAGCCATCAGTGGGGTATCCGGCCCCCGGGCCTTGACGCCGCCGGTAGATGAGGTACATTGCCGTGGTCGGAACCTGGACATTCACCGACAAACAACCAATGGCTGTGCCGTCCGGCGGGGCGTATTCCCGTCCAGGTTCCGCGCCTCACTGGGCGGCCTGCGCATAAGGAACCTGGACATGACCACCAAAACCCAAGATGCGCCCGGGCAGACCGTGAGAGGCGGTGAAGCATGACTCGCGTCAGTCTCTACAAAACGAGGCGACCGACCAAAGGCAACCCCAAGCGGCAAGTATGGCAACTCCGCTGGATCGGCTCGGACGGCAAGCGGTACTGTGAGACGATCGGCGATCTGTCGAAGATGACGAAGCGGGACGCTCTGAGCATCCGCCGAGACCTACAGAGCAGGATTGACTGCGGCGTGATCTCCGCCGACAAGCCAAAACGTATGACGCTCCCAGAGTTCCTTCGCCGGGAACGTGAGGCCGTGACTGCTGTAGTCAAACGCACGACCATTTCCGAACTGGAGACGGCCGCGAAACATGCTACGGCTGCGCTGGGCGCAGACTTCCCGATGCGGCGCTTCGATGTGCGGTCAGTCGATCGGAGCAAGTCCCACCTTGCC
>JADFGE010000320.1 GCA_022567855.1 Planctomycetota bacterium
GTTGCGGGGATGATCCGCAGCTAGTCCGGATTATTCATCACCACAGAGGCACAGAGTACACAGAGGCTTGGCACAGAGGAAGTCATGAGTAATTGCGTTGGGGATGTCTCAGCACAGGCTGCACACAGGTTGGCAGGGCCCACGTCCAGTCAATCTCGAATATCGCTTCTTCTCTGTGCTCTGGGTGTCTCAGTGGTGCATTTTCCGAGCTAGAGTGTCATCGCTTCGTCGCGGGTGTTGACGATCTTGAAGACCATATCCAGTCGCGCGATCTCGAAGATCGATCGAACTTTCTGCTGCAAGGCGCAGATGATGAGCTTGCCCTGGTTCTTGCGGGCGATCTGCATGGCTTCCACGAGGGTGGCGAGACCGGAACTGTCCATATAGGGGACTTCGCCCAGATCGACGACGACCCGGCCGGGGCGCGTTTCTTGAGCCTGTTTGAGCTGTTGGCGCAGCGCGGGCGCGCCGCTGAGATCGATGTCACCGACCGGGCGCACGATCACCGCGTCGTCAATCGTTTCGGTGAAGATCTCAAGCTCTTGCGTGTTGCTCATGTATTGGACTCGCTGTTGTGGGCGGCGGCGACGGGGTGAAGGTGCTTGACCAAGGTGAGCCGCATGCCCCGGCGGTCGCGTCGTGTGTAGCTGACTTCGTCCATGATTTCGCGAATGATGTGAACGCCAAGGCCTCCGGGGCGGATGTCATCGAGGTCGCGGGAACGGATCGTGTCGGGATCGACCTGGAGCGCGTCGTCCTCGATGACGATTTCGATCCCGGGCAACTGGGCTTCACGTTGTGAAAGACTGATCAAGATGCGACCGTCGTCTCGGCAGTTGTACCCGTGCCTGATGATGTTGCACAGGGCCTCATCGACGGCGAGGCTGATCTGTCCGCATTGGATCTCATCGAACCCACAGCGTTGGGCGATCGTGGCCACGAGGGCCCGGGCCGCGGCCAGCAGCGACGGATGGCTGACGATCTCGAGCCGCACTGTAGGTTGGGACGCGTCGGAGCTCATGGGGTTTCTCGCGAGTCGTCGGCGGAACCAGTCGGGTGAGGCACGGCCCCGGACTCTACGGCCGTGACCCACCGCTGGATGGCGGCATGTCGCTCATGCGGCGGATCATAGTGATGGAATCCGTAGGTTTCGCCGGTGAGCCGGTGGAGGACGTCGATGGCCAACATGCGAATGGCGGGGTCGTCGGCGTCGAGCTGCTCGACGATCTTGGGCACGGCATCCAGATCGCCGGTGTGAGCGGCCTGCTCGATCGCGTAGGACCTCGCGGCGGGGCTGGCCGCGTCGAAGCCGCCTTCGGTCATCGACACGCCGCAGGAGCACAACAGCAGCAACAGGCTTGAGACGCCGAGCAATCGTCGTCCGATCATCAGGCCCAGCATATATTCGCGGCTGAGCCAGAGCAAAGCGAACCGGCCTGGGGGCGGATTCGTTGAGACGGCGCGGGTGTTTGAGCCTGGACGCTGCATCGTGCTACAGTATCGGTTTCCCCTTCGGACGATCTTTTATGTCACAATCAGCGCGTGCCGAGGCCCAGATTCCTCCGCATGCTGAGGTTATCGTTGTTCTGGACTTCGGCAGCCAGTACGCGCAGCTGATTGCGCGTCGGGTCCGCGAGGCGGGGGCATTTAGCCTGCTGGCCGCTCCGGATACGCCGATCGAGCGGCTCGCGGCCCTGGAGCCCAAGGGAATCATCCTCTCGGGCGGTCCGGCCAGCGTCACCGAGCCGGGAGCGCCGCGGTGCGACGAGCGGCTGTTCGAGTTGAAGGCGCCCGTTTTGGGCATCTGCTACGGGATGCAACTGGCCTGTCAGCTCCTAGGCTGCGAGGTTGGCGCGGCCGAAGCGCGGGAGTTCGGGCGCGCCAAACTGACCATTCACGATCATCGTGATCTGCTGGCCGATATTCCCGCCACCACCACGGTCTGGGCCAGTCACGGTGACCTTGTCTGCGATTTGGCCGAGCACTTCGACACGTTGGCCAGCACGCCCAACTGCCCGTTCGCCGCCGTCCGCCACAAGAAGGTGCCGTTCTTCGGCGTGCAGTTCCACCCGGAGGTGACGCATACGCCGCACGGGATCGAGCTGTTGCGCAACTTCCTCTACGAGATCTGCAAATGCGCCGGAACGTGGAGTATGGCCGACTTCGTGGAGACGCAGTGCGATGACATTCGCCAACGTGTCGGCGATGCCCGCGTCATCTGCGGTCTCAGCGGGGGCGTGGATTCGTCCGTCGTGGCCGCGCTGCTGGATCGAGCCATCGGCGATCAACTGATTTGCATCTTTGTGGATAACGGCCTGCTGCGAAAGAACGAGCGCCAGCTTGTCGAGGCCACGTTCCGCGATCACTTCAAGACCGATCTGTGCGTCGTCGATGCGGGGCGCGATTTCCTTCGTGATCTTCAAGGGGTTACCGATCCGCAGGAGAAGCGCAGGTTGATCGGACACCGCTTTATCGATGTGTTCAAACGAGCCGCCTCGGAGATCGACGGGGGTGCGACGTTCCTCGCCCAGGGCACGCTCTATCCGGACGTCATCGAATCGGGTCACGGTTTTGCCGGCACGTCCGCCAACATCAAGCTGCATCACAACGTGGGTGGGCTTCCGCAGGATCTCGGGTTCGAGCTGATCGAGCCGTTGCGCAATCTGTTCAAGGACGAGGTGCGGCAACTGGGCGAGGTCCTGGGGCTTCCGACCCATATCGTCTGGCGCCATCCCTTCCCGGGACCGGGGCTGGCGGTCCGGGTGGTGGGGGAGGTCACGCAGCCGAGGTTGGAGCTGTTGCGGGACTGTGACGAGATCCTGCTGGAGGAGATCATCGCCAACAATTTGTATCGCAGCACCGATCAGGTCTTCGCCGTGCTTCTTCCCGTGCAAACAGTGGGCGTGATGGGCGACGAGCGGTCCTACCAATCGGTCGTGGCGATCCGGGCCGTGCAGACGCAGGACTTCATGACCGCGGACTGGGCCCGCATACCGCACGATGTTCTGGCCACGATCAGCAGTCGAATCATGAACGAGGTGCGAGGCGTCAACCGCGTGGTGTACGACATTTCATCGAAGCCCCCGGCTACCATCGAGTGGGAGTGAGTCCCGTCTCACCGTGAACATGACATGGCCCGTACCTTTTTTGGTGCGGGCCATGCTGTGTTAGTGCGGTCATGTCGGTGAAATCGATGTTTCGGGTTAGTCCGCGTTCGGTAAACGCCGCCATGAGAATGCCACCCTTAAGTACGTGGTCTGTGTCGTGCAATCCGAGGCTGCAAGCCGTGCGAGGAAACGCTCAAGTGCGTACGGGGTGAGGTACTCAGCGGGGTTATGGTAATGGTTCCGGGCGACGTCGCAGGCCCGACCGTCAATCCTTGTACGGGTCGAAGGGGGCGCTGGAACCTTGCGTGCCTTCAGGTTTGTGCGGAGAACGGGTCCGGTCGGCCAGGTCTGTCACCATACTCGATCCGCTGCCCTCGTCGGGGATGATGGCCCATAGGACGAGGT
>JADFGE010000321.1 GCA_022567855.1 Planctomycetota bacterium
CGCCGCCGCCTAATACGCATCGCAATTGATCCGTGGGCGGGTGCCATGCTTTGACCCTTTTAGGGCAAAGCATGCTTCACCCCGACGCGTCGGGAATGAAGCATGGCACCCGATAAACGCACGAGAATCACGTGGGATTCGTATAAGTCCCACCGCGTGGCTCTACGGTTTCGTGGCCGCCGCCGTGTTGCCGTCCGGTCCGGTAGAAGACAGCTCCGACCGCTCGTCGAGCGCTCGCTTCACCGCCCCCAGGAGCCGACGCTCGTACGCCTCATCGCGGTGCACCGGCGTCCAATACCGGCTGGGGAGCGCTTCCTCATCCTCCGCCGGGACGATCCTTGTCCGCGTGGTCCTGGCCCGAGTCCAGGTGCTCCGCCGTAGCCCGGGCGAGTAGGCTCGCTCGACATACACCCACACACGCAATTCGAGCGGACCCCCAAGCCGGCTCAGATCGACGTCTGCCCCGTGCTGCGCAAACAGATCGGGCCCGGTCAGCGGCGCCTCGGCCGGCTCACGAGGCCGGAAGCCCGCCGGCGTGAACTCAAATCGCGCCCGGCGTCGTTGAAACGTGATCGTGTTTTCCATCGCCTGTGCGAATGATGCGTTGTCGGTGCGCCATGGTTCGAGGAAGGAGCCGGCAATCCTCGGCTCGGTCTCGATAACGCCGTTACGCCGGTCCCGCACCGTCGGTGTGAGCCCCGCCACCGCCGCGGCCTCGACCGCAGCATCGAATGCGTCTGCGTACGCCTCGGCTTGGATCGTCAGGAACGCCGGCCCCTGGCTGGTAGCGCACCCACTGACCATCCCGAAGATCAACAACGCACCGAGCACGCCATTAGGCAGGATCGTCACCCGCGCCGGCTTGGACACATACCGTTCCATGGCCGGCGAAGTCTACCTCGATTCCTCACGGTTGTGTCGAATCGGATCACATCGTCGAAGGATCGGGCGGCTGCGGGGGAGTCAACCCGAGTTCGGCATCAGTGACCGCATTGGTCAGCCATATCTCGCCTTCACTTCGCACGATCCCCGCCGGGCGATCGAGTTGGGCCAGCAACGCCACCAGTTGATCGTCGTCCAGCATTTGAATGAGGCGTTCGTTCGTGGGCGCGTCCGGCACGGGCTGTTGCGGGCGTTCGACGAATTGCGGTCGCGCTGGATCACCTACGGACAACTGCGATCCAATGACCCAGGCCAACCCCGCGAAAATCGCCACCAATGCCGATGCGCTCGCGACGCGGCGCCGAATTCTCCGCCCGTGATGAACCCGCTGCATTGCGCCGACGAGTTCGCCCAGCATCGCCTCGCGCCGTGCTTCGCCATCCGGCGTCAGTTGGCTGCGTTCATGGTCAGTCATGTGATTGCTCCTTGGCGCGCCGACGCAACTTCGTCAGCACGCGCCGAATGCGCCCATCAACCGCGCCCGGCTTGAGTCCCAGCGCATCGCCGATCCGCTTCAGCGTCCAACCGAACCGGTGCCGCATGAGAAGCAGTTGGACATCACGATCATTCAATGCTTGCAGCTCGCGCTCCAACTTCGACGTTGGAATTGTTCGACCCTCGCACCGCAACGGCGCGCTGCTCGCGCGCTGTGCGCCTCGCCTCTTCGCGAAACCGATCATACGCGCACGATTGAACGACGACGCGCAGCCAGCGACGCAGATCATCATCGCTCGCCATTGCCGGCACCGACTTGATTACACGCAACATTGCATCCTGAACAACGTCAAGGCAAAACGATTCATCCCGAGCGGATGCGTTGCGGGCTTGGGCGTACATCGTGTCAAACCACTGCCGGTAGAACGTAGCGAACGCCTCGGTGTTTCCCGAGGCGATCGCCTCTGTGAGTGATCTGACTTTCGACTGCACGTGCGGGCTCTGGGGCAGTGACACCGCCGCTGAAAGCCAGTTATGGGTTGTCGCGCCCTGATTTACCGTCAACGGTCGATTTCCTTCGTTCGGCCTCCAGTTCCGCTTGCGTCTTCCTGAGCAACGAGGTCAGGTCGGCCAACTCCTGATTCCTCTGCTGAAGCATACGCTCGGTCTCAGCGAGTCGCGCCATCTGAGCTTCCAGTTCGACACGAAACCGTCGAATCTCATCACGTGCACTATCACGCTCGCCGGTCAACTCGCTGATTCGCGCCTTCGCACTCTCCATCTCCCCCCCAAGGGCTGCGTGTTCGTCCCGCAGTTTCTGGTACGGCCGCTGGGACATTAGATTCTGCGACGCCTGGAGTTGTCCAAGCACATCATCGATCGCGCTCAGTTGCTGCGGATCGCCGCGCGCAATCACCAGGCCGGTTTCCTTGTGGAAGCGAATGACCGGCTCACCCGTAGACTGGAGAATGTCCAGTGCCGTCTCCACCGCCGCCAGCACATCGTCGGCATCGAAGACGTCGTCCCGCAGCAGGCTCGCAATTGTCCAAACACGAGCAGTCGCCACGACCCGCCGCGACGCGCGGTGAACCTCCGCTCGAACCTGGTACGTCGGTAGCGCGCCGTCGTGGAATTGAGGCATCTGGTGAACATCCAGCTTGATGAAGCGACCTGGCGGCGAAGCTGAGCGCCCGTCAACCAAGCCGATCGCAGCTGATAGGCTCACGCTGGTCAGCGTCACCGGCGGCATCGACACATCGGCCACCTCCGGGGCCAGCATGACGTTGATCGTTCCCGCTTCCTTGAGCAGCGCCTCGAAGTACTCCGCGACCGTTCCGCCTGCGAACTTCACCGAGATCAGTCCCGACTCGTCACTGGAGGGGTTGGCGCCGAATGTCGACCCACCACCGACCAGCAAGATCAGCGCGGCCATACACGCCAATAGGGATGTCCTTTTCATGAGCATTGTCATCTCTTGGGTCTCCAAGTTCCTTTGGGGGATGTCGTTGATCCACCCGTAGAACGTCGCTCAGGCGAGAATATCGCGCCTCAGGTATGACGATCTGTCTTTTTGACGGCTGCGGCTTCTGCGAGGCGGCTGGGCCCCATCCGGGACTCAACGCCGCCCCGCCAACTGGCCGATACTGCTCTCATGCCTGCGGACATCAAGGCCATTCTCCAGTTGGAGGTCCCGCTGATCGTGCAGATCGCCATGCGGATTATGACGGTGGAGGAGGTGACGTCGCTGGTGCCCGGGGCGATCATCGAGCTGCCCAAGCCTGCCGACGACGAGCTGGAGTTGCTCGTCAATAACAAACCGATCGGGACGGGGACCGCGGTGAAGGGTGGCCTCACCAGCGGAAACCGGTACTTGCGCCGCTCCGGGAACAGCTCCTCCGCCCGCTCTTCAAGAATGGCGGCGTTGAACTCCCGCAGGGTCGAAAGGGCCCGCTTGCCGTGTACGCCGTGCTCTTCCAGCTGGCGACAGAGCGCCGCGAGGGTGTCTCACTGGATGACTGTGCCGCAATGGGAGCGCACGCGCTCGATGGCCACCCGCGGGAGAGTGCCCTGTGGGGGTGACATCTCCATCAGCTCGCTATCGAG
>JADFGE010000322.1 GCA_022567855.1 Planctomycetota bacterium
GTCCTTCGGCGGTCCGGCGTGATGGATCCCCTGACGAGGAACGAGCAGGTTATCGAAATTGAATCCGCCGCCGACGGCCGGCCGAGAGTTCACTGGTCGGGCCGCGCGAAGGCTCGGGTCGAACAGCGCGGCCGATCCACGGTCGCCGAGGGTTGATCGAGCGACGACCGTCACGACCGTGGCCGCCGTCAGGACTATCACGACGCCCAGCAGCACCCGCGCGGGCGTCCATCGATACGTGTCATCACCGGTATGGTCAGAGTCGTAGGGCATGGCAGCGCTCGTGGCAGGGTGAATGCCGGCCGTGATTCGTTCCGCGGCTCGCCGACATTCGCCTAACTCGACGCCCCGACTCCCTATTCCACGATTCTACGGGACGTTTGGCGGACCGTTTGCGTCTGGATCGCCTCAACGTTGTCGGCTACGCCGTCCAGCTCCCCGCATATGCTGTGGAATACTCACCGGCATCCCGCTGCGTCATCTGAAACAGTCGCTTGGCAATTTGCCGTAGATGAAGTGCATCATGCGCGGCCCATGACGCGAGAAGATCGCCTGCGGAAATCTCGCCCTTGGGGTGAACGAACGTATTCGACCACTTGGGGTCGCTCAAACCGCGCAGCCAGTTGATCGATTCGCCACGAAGCGACACGAATCGTTGGACCTGCTCGGCAAGATCTCCTTCGTTGTAACGGCGTTCGACGGCCCAGCCCTCCGGATCGATCGGCGACCATTCCTGACTCGGATCGGCGAGCGTACTCTTGAGTCTGGCCGGGAAATCCTCGACCTCTTCATCAGCCATGTGTGTGCCAATTTCGAGGATCGACCACGCGCCATCGGCAGGCCGCCAGCGCGCATCATCAACTGATATGCCGTTCACGACGACTGGCAAGACGTCAGCGAATCGATCAAGTGAATTGATGAGCGATTGACCATTCATACTCAATTGTACGTAGCTCAACACCCACGGTCATTACCAAATGATCCTTGATCAATGGCGCCAGCACTTGAATTTTCAAGAGTTTAGAAGTAATGACGCACTTCCTCTTCACTGATCCCACATCGCAGCGATCTCGGATTCAAGTGCGTCTTCTATAGCATCATCCATTTCAGGAAAAAAATCGATAGCGGTACGCGCTTCGATCCAATCAATGGACCGGCGGAAATCTTCAAACCGCTCTCCTCTGGAATGGCTTCGATTCTCCAATACAAAGGCAATCGCGCGCCATCGTCCGCCGTTGGCCTGCAACACAATTTTGTAGAAGTGGGTTGGAACACTTACACCACCCGGACCGATCGAATAGTACTCGACAAGACCATCCGCTGTCTGTGGGTTCTCCTCCAACGAATCATAGAAGATCGGACCGGTGATGATGTAGACAGGCGCAGTCGCGGTGATCTGGTCCCGAGCCCATTCCTCCAGAAACCGCCAAATCGACCGATTCAATCGCGGCTTGTGAGATGACATGTTAGTCAAGAAAAAGGTGTCATCCTTGAGTCGTTGATTACTCGTTTGATCGCCTGCCGGCGCTTGGTGACCTCGGTCGTACCCCGTTCGTACATAGTCAGGTTTTCCCGCTTGAAGATGCTCCGGCACCGTGGGATCGAACCGAAACAGATCGCGTCGAGGACGATCTCCCGAAATCTGAGCCTCGGTTACTTTCTCAGACACCCAAAGTGGAATCTTGTCCACCGTACTCAGTTGCAATACATATCCTTCGTGCGGAACGATCCACGTCGGACCATACGGATGATCTTCCGCCAGCTCCGGCATGCCGAACCGACAATTCGTCTGAACCCAACCGCGGGCCGGCTGTTCAAATTCAATCTTTGGCTGAGTGAGCGTCGTCATGATAGCCGGCCGCCGATGAATCTGTCCAGGCGGATCAACAGCTGACGGAAGGAACGTCGCTCCGCTCACAATACCGAGCAAACCCGGAACGGCGATGATGGTTCGATTCATATTACCACTCCCTTTCAGGATTCAACCTTGGGTTTACTGGCCGGCTCATTGATGCGCTTCTTCGCAAGATAGGCTGTATGGCTGATGCCCAACAATGCGATCAACCCTCCGGAAACGGGTGGCAACGAGTCGATTCCATATGCCTCAGCTGTGGATCCCGCCTTTACAAAGGTATCAACGAGCAAGTACGTGTACATCAGCAGCGCGATCCAAGTGAAGTAGAACATTTGCACCCGAGCAATATCGAGCACCCTGTCATTGGCGTTTGTCTCGCCCTGCAACAAGTCGCTCCACCTCGCTTTTGTCATACAATCATTGCATGATGCAGCGCCCGGCAGTAGGACCTTCGCGTCCTTCTCAGACGTGCCCGGGGGCAGTTTGTCTTTTGCGAGTTCATCTTTCGTCGTCTTCAACAACAACGGCGACCCGATGAGCGATGTGGTCCTAATCCACATCACAACCCATAGCGCTTCCGGAATGGCGACCAGCATCGCCTGCCCTGATAGATTGACTTGGATGTTATACAACACCGCGGTAATAAACGCGGATAGCACTAGCACTGTCCAACAGATAAGCTGAAAACGAGATAGACTCATCCGGTTGCGCGCGTCAATGAGACACCCCACCACTCGTCTCGTCCGGTTGTATCCTGCGCAGATCAAGAACGCTGCCATCAGCGCAAAGATAATCCCCCATGTCAAGAGAAGATTCCATTGCGCAAGGAACCATCCCCCAACACCCATCGCTAAGAGTATCCCAATAAACCAGCCAACCTTGATCGTTGGCTCGATATGCTCATGATCATTCATGCTTCACCCCACAATACCGGAATACTCGTTCACATCGGATGCGACATCATGGCTCTCGCCATTTCGCATGAACTCCTTCGCGCGTCAACCCCAACTTCGCAGTTGTGCCTGTCGTAATACCCCCATCGCACGAGGGTAAATACTAGGTTGCACTCTGTTGTGCTGGTGCTACGCGCTAATCTGAAGCAGATCGATCAGAGACATCGCGCCGAGGCGCGGTGCGGTGTCGGGAAGAATTGACAAGCCTACGTCCCGCGCAATCATTGCTTCGACAAGCAACGAACCGCGCAGCGCATAGGAATACGGCATTATCAATGTTCTACCAAACCCGCAGGCTCCCGCCCGCAGATAGGATATAAACTAGCGCGTCATCATCAATAGCCCGAGGCGGCAGCCGAGGGTTTTTTCGCGTCGGGTTCGCGAGGCGGATCGTTCCCTTCACGCCACTTCAACCCGCTATGGCGTGGCAGGTATTCATTCATCAGATAAAGGAAATGCCCTCGATCGCGGACGCGCTTCCGTGATCCCGACTTCGAGAACCACTTGTTCTGTCGTCGCTGGAGCTTTCGTCCAAGCATGAGGGACGCGATGTTCTTGATGCGCGTCGAGACCTGATCCCACGGCTCGCTTCCTCGCCAACTGACAAGATAGTGAACGTGTGTCGGCTCGGTCGCCGTGAAGTGCAACCGCCCG
>JADFGE010000323.1 GCA_022567855.1 Planctomycetota bacterium
ATCGCCGCTGCGCACCCTCCAACGGCTCGCCAATTCCCCCCGCGGCGTAATACGCGTTGAGAAGGACGAGCCGAATGCCCGCATCAGCCGCCGCCTTCAGCACGATCTCGTCGAACGCGTACCCCTCGCACCGCGCGTCGTGATGCAGATAATGAAACTCCCCCACCGTCGTGATGCCTGCGGCCAGCATTTCATCAAACGCTTGCTTTGAGAGCGCGTAGATTCTCTGCTCGTCCATTTGATCGACGAGTTCATACAGCGCCTCGCGCCACGTCCAAAAGCTGCCGGCACCGTGTGGGAATCGCTCGCCGTGGCCGCGCAGACCGCGCTGAAACGCATGACTGTGCGCGTTGATCATCCCCGGCAGAATCGCGCGATCACGCAGTCGAACAGTCGGCGTCAATTCGGAGATTCCGACCGCTTCGATTTGACCCTTGGAGCCGACAGTGATCTTCACGTCACGCTCGAATCTCCCTTGGACCCAGGTCAAATCAGCCTCGATGATCTGCGTATCGCCCATCACATCTCAGTCTACACACATCTGCTGCACGAGCGATCGCAGCAGCCCCTTGGCCCGCTCAAACTCATCAATCGGAATGAACTCATTGGGCCGATGCGCAACGTCAATCGAACCAGGCCCGAACAGCACACAGTCAACACCCATCCGCGCCAAATGCCCCGCATCGCTGGCGTAGTTCACCCCGTACGTCTCACGCTGATCGACCAGACCACAGACCGCTTTGTAAATTAGCGCCGATTCATCGACCTCAAACGGCGGGCTATCGTTGAGCAACTCAAAGGTCACATCCGCGTCCGCCTTGGCGGATTGGACCGCTTGACGTATTCGCGCCGCCAGCGCTTGCGAATCCATCCCGGGCAGCGCGCGCACACCGACGTGAACCGTGCAAATCTCAGGCACAATGTTGATCGCTTCGCCGCCAACGACCTGAGCGACGTTCAGCGCCGCGTAGGGAACGTCGGGAAAGTATTTGCTCGTCCCGCACCGCTCCTGTTCCAACGCAGCCCGAAGCTCCGCCAGCGCGACAATGATTCGCCCAGCCGGTTCGATCGCATTGACGCCCAAGTGGGGATACCCACTATGCGCGGGTCTCCCGCGCACGGTCGCGCGCATTGCCGCATGACCCTTGTGCATGCGAACCGCGCGTAGAGACGTCGGCTCGCCCACGATCGCATGCGGCGGCAGTGGGCGCTGCGAAGGCCAATGCTTTGCAAAATGAAACGCCCCCAGTGTTCCCAGTTCTTCATCGAATGTAAACAGTCCAACGAGCGGCGCTTTCAATGTGGAAGGATCGATCTGGGCCAGCAGATTGATCGCCAGCGCATCAAACCCTTTCATATCACATGCGCCTCGACCGAAGTACGAGCCGTCGCGCTCAGTGAGCACGAAGGGATCACTGTGCCAATCGTCACGATCGCCCGGCGGCACGACATCGACATGCCCGGAGAGAATCAATCCGAAGCGGTGCGCATCACCTTCCAACTTCGGTCCCGCCCAGATGATAAGATTCGCCTTGGCGCCATCCTCATTGGGTTGGCGAATGATCTCGACCCCCGGCCGCTCAAGGTATTCGCTTAGAAAATCGACGATCGGCAGGTTGCTGTTGCGAGAAACCGTATCGAAGGCGACGAGGCGGGCGAGCAGATCCTTGTCGTTCAATCTGCTGCTCATGAGGTCCATGGTACTGCCTGAACTCACCGCGTGCGACTCGCCGGGCATTGACCGATGGGCCAAAGCCGCTAGCATCCCGGCCATGCGACGACTATCGATTGTTCTTGGAATTATCGTTGGGGCGACCCTTTTCGCTAACCTCGGCGTGGGTCAAGACCAGTCAAGCGCGCCGGTCGAGGTCTTTGCCGATCTTGAAGGGACATGGTCCGGCACGTTTGTAGGGTACGACGAAACCGGAAACGAACTCTATCGCATCGCGGTGACGCAGCACTATCAAACGCTCAACGACACGATGCAGAAGGTGATCATCTACGACACGATGGCGGATGGAACAGTGATATCGGGCAGCGGCATCAACACCGCTCGCCGGCGCGAGGATGGATCGCTCGACTTGCGGTGCTCGATTGACAAGTCCAACGGTCAGCGCGTCGCCCACCAAGGCCGAGTCGTCATCGGTCCAGACGGCGATCAGCAAATCGTCTGGTATTCAAGCGGACCCGACCGCGTCGAGACGTTCCGGGAAGTTGTTCGCCGCGAAGGGGACCAGTTGGTCTACGAAATCAACGGCATGGGCCGATATGGCAAGACCGTGATCCTCATGCACGGGCGCTACATCAAGCAACACGGCGAAGAGTCCGAAAGTGAGAAGGAACCTCTGAGCGATGGCAACAAAGACGAAACGTCGTAGAACGAGCGCTCGCAAATCGGCTCGCGCCGCCAAGCGCCGCGCGATCACGCCCGAGGACCTGCTGCGGTTCCAATCAATCGCTGATCCGCAGATTACTAATACTCCAATTCGATCAAGTACATCAGCACTCGAAGGTGAACCATCACTTGTATTAACTTCAGATGAAGGCACCAACTCAATTATCGCAATTGGAGATGCACGGCGATTAGATCAATTAGAACAACTCATTGCTGAGCTTGATGTACGCCAACCTCAAGTGATGATCGAAGTTCTAATTGTTAGCTTAACTGATGGTCAAACGTTGGATCTTGGGGTTGAACTTGAGAAGCTGCAAATCAATGGAAGCACCTTTATAGCTTTATCATCTTTGTTTGGTCTCGGTGCAGCAGGAATACCAAGCGCTATAGATGCAATGACTTCTTCCGGGGGAGGGGGATTAGGTTTTTCAGGTGCTGTTATTAGTCCTGGTGATTTTCGGGTATTGGTGCGCGCACTTGAAACATTAAACGAAGGGCGGGCACTCAATATCCCTGTGGTCCTAGTAAACAATAATCAACAGGCGACTCTTGACTCGGTCCTGCAAGCACCTTTTCTAAGTGTAAATGCATCAAATACCACCAGCACAACTTCCTTCGGTGGAACGCAGGATGCTGGAACCTCCGTCACTATCACACCACAAATTGCTAAGGGTGATCACTTGATCCTGGAGTATTCAGTATCGCTAAGCACTTTTGTAGGAGAATCCAGTAGTCCGGGTTTACCTCCGCCACGCCAGCAAACCAATCTACAAAGCGTAGTGACAATCCCTGATGGTTTTACCATAGCAGTAGGAGGTATCGAGATTGCAAATGCTGCTGAGGCTGTCACGCAGATTCCGCTACTTAGCAGTATTCCTATCATTGGAGAACTATTTAAGAGTCGCTCCAAGTCATCAAGTCGATCGCGTTTTTATGTCTTCATCCGAGCTAATGTCTTGCGCCACGATGGCTTTGAAGACTTAAAATATATTAGTGAGCAAGATGTGATTGCAGCTGGCATTGATGATGGTTGGCCTGAGGTTCATCCGAGGGT
>JADFGE010000324.1 GCA_022567855.1 Planctomycetota bacterium
GAACGCCAGGCGGTGCTCGGCCGGCTTGTCCCGATCGACGGCTATGGGGCCATGGCCGATTGCGATCTGGTCATCGAGGCGGCGCCCGAAGATCCGGACCTCAAGACGAGCATCTTCGAGCGCCTTGGACGGCACACCCCGGCGGAGGCGATCCTCGCCACGAACACCTCCTCGCTCGCGGTGGCGGGGGTCACCGCTGCGGCGGGCCGCCCCGCTCGCTCGCTCGGAATGCACTTCTTCAACCCTGCGCCGATCATGAAGCTGGTCGAGGTTATCCAGGGCGCGGAAACCGATCCGGCCGTCGTCGATCGTGTCGCTGAGATCGCGGTGAGTTGGGGCAAGAAGGTTGCGCGGGCTGCGGACGTGCCTGGGTTTATTGTCAATCACGTGGCCCGGCCGTACTACCTCGAAGCGTTCCGCATCCTTGAGGACGGCTACGCTTCGCCGGACGTAATCGATCGCGCGATGAAGTCGCTCGGGGGCTTTCGCATGGGCCCGCTGGAACTGACGGATTTCATCGGCCAGGATGTCAACACCGCGACCACGCGCTCGGTGTGGGAGCAGTTGGACCGACCGGCGTTGCTTACACCGAGTCAATTGCAGGAAACGCTTGTTGCTGATGGATATTTGGGTAGGAAGACTGGGCGCGGTGTGTATGACTACGGTGGTGATGAACCGGTCGTTGCGTTGCGGGTCGATCACAGATCGTTGGCGATGACGGCGGAGCTGCGCGAAGCCGCAAGCGGGTTTGTGCGAAAGGCGACGAACGAGGCCGGCGACGAATTGGAGGAATACATCTTCGCGCGGATTCTGGTCGCGCTTATTACGCAGGCCAAACTTGCCAACGAGCGCGGTGTGGCGGAGAAAGCGGACATCGATACGGCCCTCAAGTTCGGCGTGAACTACCCCAAAGGCCCGTTTGAATGGGCCGATCAGATTGGGCCCGAGCGAGTGAATGCGCTGAAGCGTGCGCTGGGCTGAACGCTGAGCGGTGAAAGCTAGCTGGGTGCCACCGACAGCGTAGCGCAGCGAAGTCGTCGGTGCATTTGGAAGTTTGCCACACGTTTTGCACCGACGACTCGAAGACTCGCTGTCGGTGGCACCCCAATCCGTGAATCCTGAATTCTTCTTCTCCCCCAAACCGCTATCATTGCTCCCATGCGACGAGCCGCGATCATTACGGCCCTCCGCACCCCGATCGGACGATACGGCGGTGCGTTGGCGGCGATCCGACCTGACGATCTGGCCGGCTTGGTCATCGGCGAGGTGATCAAGCGATCCGGCATCGACCCGGCCACCGTCGAGGATGTTTACTTCGGCGCTGCGAATCAGGCTGGGGAGGACAACCGCAATGTGGCCCGGATGGCCGCGCTGCTGGCCGGGCTTCCCGTGACCGTCCCGGGGTGCACCGTCAATCGACTCTGCGCTTCCGGGCTGGAAGCGATCAACATCGCGGCGCGGATGATCGAGACAGGTCACGGCGACGTGATGATCGCCGGCGGCGTTGAGAGCATGAGTCGAGCGCCGTTTGTCGTCGCGAAGCCGCAAGCGGCGTTTGATCGAAATGCTGAAATGTACGACACGACGATCGGTTGGCGGTTTACGAACCCCAAACTGGCTGAGATGTATCAGCCCTACGCGATGGGTGAAACGGCGGAGAACGTCGCGCGCAAGCACAACATCAGTCGCGCCGATCAGGATCGCTTCGCCCTGGAAAGTCAGCAGAAGTGGGCGGTCGCGAAGGCATCGTGCAAGTTCGAGGCCCAAATCGTGCCGGTCGAGATACGACAGCGCAAGGGTGGGCCGATCATCGTTGACACCGATGAACACCCTCGTCCTGATACGACGATCGAAAAACTCGCATCGTTGCGCCCGGTCTTTGCGCAGGATGACCAGGGCACGGTGACGGCCGGCAACTCCTCCGGGATCAACGATGGGGCGGCCGCGGTGCTGCTGGTCGAGGCTGATCTCGCCAAGAGCCTGGGGCTGGAGGCGATTGGATTCGTTGGTCCATCGGCGGCGGCGGGCGTTGATCCGGCGTGTATGGGCCTGGGGCCGATCCCAGCCACCCAAAAAGTATTGGCGCGAGCCAAACTCGGACTCGATGATCTTGATATCATTGAACTCAATGAGGCGTTTGCCGCTCAAGCCGTCGCATGTATACGAGAACTCAAATTGGACGAGTCAAAGGTGAATCCCAACGGCGGGGCTATCGCGATCGGCCATCCGCTCGGCTGCACCGGGGCGCGGCTTGTCACGGCGCTCGTCCACGAGATGAACCGGACGAACGCCGGGCACGGTCTTGTTACACTATGCGTCGGCGTCGGCCAAGGCGTCGCGACGGTTATTGAAGGAATTGATCGTTAGTTGATGGATAAGAATAGGAACTCAACACAGAGGCACAGAGAGCACAGAGGTAAAAAGAATGACAGCATTTTCAAGGCATGAAGAATCACTACTGCGCCTCTCAACCGAGCTTCGTATCTTCAACCATTGTGCTATCTCTGTGTCCTCTGTGCCTCTGTGGTGAATTGATTTCTAAAGGGCTCCATTCATGTCTGGTAGTTCAAACATAGGCGTGCACATCGATCACGACGTGCAGGAAGATCCCGAGAAGCTGGCTGAGTTTGAGGCGAAGGTGAGCGGGGGCGGTCACGCCGCCTGCATGTTGCACGAGGTGGGCCAGCGTCTCGTCAGGGCGAAGCTCGTAAATCGCTTCCCTGACCACCTCACCGCGCACAGACACGTGGGCGCCATGCACGGGCACGAAGATCACGTCTCCGGGTTCGAGGCGGATGCTGGCCAGGTCGTCGCCCCGGAGCAGGTAGTCGTAGAGGTCGATGCGATACGCGGTTTCTCCACCTCTGACCAACCGCACGTCGCGAAAGCTTCCGTAGGCGGTGGGTCCGCCGGCCAAGTACAGCGCGTTCAGCACCGATGCCACCGGGCTTACCAGGAAGCTCCCGGGTTGGGCGACCTCACCGGTGACGAAGACCTGATTGGTGCGGAGCCTGCCGAGTGAGACGTCAAAGAATGCAGTCGCCTTCGGGCCGTCGGCGATTCCCGAATACGCCTTGCTGAGATGGGTGTACATTCGCTCCCGGAGACGCTCCAGCGTCATGCCGTTCACCCACACCTGGCCGATTTGAGGTATCAGCACATATCCGTCTCGGGTGACAGGCAGTCTGTAGGTGAACTCCACGTCTCCGGTGAGGGCCAGCACCAGCTCGTCGCCCGGTCCGACCACGTAGCTCGGTGGAACCGGGCCGCTGGTCACCGGTTGGAACTGTGTCGTGCTCCGCCCGAACACCTGGAGACCGAAGACTCGCAGCTCTTTCTCGCGTTCCTCATCCGTCGGAGGTGGTAGCGCCGGAGGGGCAGTCGCGGGAGTTGTGGGAGCGATCTCACCTGGTTGTTGCAGGGGAATCCCCCCAAGCCCTAGT
>JADFGE010000032.1 GCA_022567855.1 Planctomycetota bacterium
CTGGTTGCCAAGGCCGAGGCCGAAAGTCTGGATCTGGTGTCCCTGATGGCGCGGCTCGCCTGTAACACGCCGTGGGAGCGTTTGCTGGTGCCGGCCTTCGTCTATTTCTTCCAGAAGCTCTACCCCTTCGCCTGGGTCAACGACCCGGACCGCCATACGGCGGCGGCGGCGGGCGGCTGCGTTCTGGTTCGCCGCCATGCCCTGGCCGTGGCGGGCGGCATCGCGGCGATCAGCGGCGCCCTGATCGACGATTGCGCCCTGGCGCGGCTTATCAAGCGCCATGGCGCCATCTGGCTGGGCCTCAGCGAGACCACCCTCAGCATTCGGCGCCATGGCGGGCTTGGGAATATCTGGGCCATGGTCGCCCGCACGGCCTTCTTCCAGCTACGCCATTCGGCGGTTTTGCTGGCGGCGGCGGTGGCCGGCATGGTGGTGATCTATACGGCCCCGCCGACGGCGCTGGCCGGCGGCCTGCTGATCCGCGACGGTTCTCTGGCGGGGCTCGGCCTGGCGGGCTGCTTGTTGATGGCGGGGGCCTATGGACCGACCCTCAGGCTCTACCGTCAACCTCTGGGGGCCGCGGTTTTCTTGCCCGTCGCGGCGTTGCTCTATGTCGCCATGACGATCGATTCGGCTGTCCGCCATTGGCGCGGCCGCGGCGGCCGGTGGAAAGGCCGGATTCACGACGGATGAACAGACAGTCAATTCCAAGCGGGCGCAATATGTTCGATTTCATTCACAGGACTCAATTCGAATATCGTTAAAGCGATTTTTACTAATTTACCGCTAGATTCAGTGGATGTTGGCAACGGCAGACAAACCGACAGCCGATCGGAAGGCTGATTTCAAGCTGGGCATCATCGCTTACCGTCAAGGCGACTATGATATAGCCCTGGAGAAATGGATTCCGCTTGCCAACGACGGCGCGGTCGAGGCCCAGGTCAATCTCGGCATCATGTACGCCAAGGGACAAGGCGTGGACCGGGATTCGGGCGCCGCGTTCAAATGGTACCGCATGGCCGCGGATAAGGGACACGCCAAGGCGGAATACAACATCGGCGTGATGTTTGAGAACGGCGAATCCGTCGAGCAGAGCTATGACGAGGCGGCGCGATGGTACGGCCGCGCGGTCGATCACGGCAATCCGCAGGCCCACAGCGCCTTGGGCACGCTCCATGAGCATGGCCGGGGCATGGAAAAGAATATCAATCAGGCGATGCTGTGGTACGTCAAGGCCACCGAGAAGGGCTGCCTGCAGGGACAATATTCCCTGGCGCGCCTGTTGGAGAACGGCATCGGCGAGAAGCGCGATTACGTTCGCGCCGCCCAGCTTTATGCGGAAGCCGCCAAAAAGAAGCATCCGCCATCCTGCTACCGGCTGGGCCTGCTCTATGAATTGGGCAAAGGGGTCGATCAGGATTTTACCGCCGCCCGGCATCTCTTCAATACCGCCGCCGACAAGGGCTATACGGCGGCTTATCACAGCATGGGATTGCTCTACCTGGAGGGCCGGGGCGTGCCGCTCGAAGATACCAAGGCGCAGATGTGGTTCCAGAAGGCGACCGATGCCCAACATGGCGATTCCCAATGCATCATGGGCCAGCTTTACGAGACCGGTCGCATCCTGACGAAAGATCCGCAAAAAGCCATGCGCTGGTACAGGCTGGCGGCGGCGCAGAATCATCCGGGCGGCAACTACGCGCTCGGCCTGATGTACGAGAACGGCGTCGGCATGGCCTCCGATTACGAAGAAGCCGCCGGCTTTTACAGAAAGGGGGCCGAGAGCAGCCATGGACCAAGCTGCTTCCGACTCGGCCTGATGTACAGGTCGGGCCGCGGCGTCGACAATGATGAGCCCCGGGCGATGGAGCTGTTTTCCGAGGCCGCGAAAGCCGATTATCCCGAGGCCCTCGACCTGCTCGGCCTGATCTATCTGCACGGTAAGGCCGGCATCGCCGCGGACATCAGGCGCGGCCACGATTATCTCTTCAATGCGGCCGAGCAGGGCTATCCCCCCTCATGCTGCAACCTTGGCCAGATCTACCTCAAGGGAACCGGCGTCGAACAGGACATCCCCTTGGCGATCGATTGGTTCCGCAAGGGCGCCGATCAGGGCTACGCGGATGCCCAGTATTATCTCTCCATGATGTATATCGAAGCGAAAGCGGTCGAACGCGATCTGGTCGAGGCCTACATGTGGCTCGATCTCGCGGTGAAACAGGATCACCGCGGCGCCCTGAAGACGCGCGGTTCGATCTCCAAGCAATTGTCGCCGAGTGAGATCAACGAAGCCGAAACACGCGCCCTGAGCTGGCGGCCGACAGCGACGTCAGGCTAATTCTCAAGCCGGCCTGCGAGGAAAAAAGGGGGGTCGGAACATCCGACCCCCCAATCAGGGAATGCAGGGAGGACACCTTCTTCCAAGGTGCCACCCGTTATGATTAATATGCGGCGCCCCGTGCTGTCTGTGATGAGCGTCACCACGCCTTGGTGTTATGCGCTCTCATAGCGGCGCACCACCCGGGCCATGGTCAGGCCCTGGACGATGATCGAGAAGATCACCACCGCGTAAGTGGCGGCGAGCAATATCTCGCGCTCGGACGTCGGCGGCAGGGATAGGGCCAGGGCGACCGAGATTCCGCCGCGCAAGCCGCCCCAGGTGAGGATCGGAATGGCGCCGGGCGAAAAGGCCAGCCGAAGGCGCAAAATCGATACCGGCACAGCCACGGCGACGAACCGGGCGGCCAGCGCCAGGGGGATAGCCAGGACGGCGGCGGTGAGAATATTCGGCGCGAAGGATATGGCGATGACCTCGAAGCCGATCAGCATGAACAGTATGGAATTGAGGATTTCGTCGATCAGCGACCAGAAGGTGTTGATATGCTCACGGGTCTTGTCGCTCATCGCCAGGCGCACGCCGTGATTGCCGATCAGCAGTCCGGCGACGACCACCGCGATCAGGCCCGAGACATGAATCTTCTGGGCGACGGCGTAGGCCACCGTGACCAGGGCCAGGGTGATGATGACCTCGATATTGTGCTCGTCCAGCGAGCGCATGGCGAGAAAGGCGATCCAGCCCGCCGCCAGCCGAAGCCGGCCCTCTTCGAGCGCGGCCAGCGCGAGGTTGTGGATGGCGACGATGCAGCGTCCATCAAGCCGGACCACGCGGCGTGAGGCCGCCGCCCCGGCCTCGCGATCGCCGGCCCGGAAGCGGGCCCGGGCCAGATTCAACCACAGCTGCACGTCCTGGTCGTCGCGGGAGATGGCCTGCTCGAAAACAATGCCCGCCTCCGCCGACAGCCCGGCCTCGAGCAGCAGCGCCCCGAACTGGGGCAGGTCGGTGTGATGCTCGTCCTCGCCAGTGGCGGCCCGAAGCAGATCCAACTGCTCGATGAGATGTCGGCCGGCCTCCTCGACACGGCCTCGCCGTAGAAGCACCTCTCCGAGGCTGAGGCGGATCTGCGGAAACTCCGGATCGAGTCGGAAGACTAGCTCGAACTCGAGATGGGCCTGCTCGTACCGTCCAGCCCGCAAGGCGATTCCCCCAAGCCGATCGTGGGCGTCAACATTGGCCGGCTCCAGCTCCAGGACCCGGCGGAACTTCTCTGCGGCCTCGGGCATCCGTCCCATCTCCACTAGCAGCTCACCGAAGTCCAGCAGCGTATCGATATTGCCGGGGTCGTTACGAAGGTCGCGCAGATACATCTGCAATGCGCGGCGATGACGGCCGGTGGCGGTATACACCGCTCCCAGCCGGGCTCGAAGGCGGGGGATCGTCGGGTCGAGTCGCAACGCCTCGCGCAGGCACCATTCGGCCCGGTCATACGCCGCACGCTGCATCAGACTCTCAGCCATCGTCGCCAGGCAATGCGCGCTTGATTCGGGCAAGGCGTGCTGCGCGAGATAGAACGCTGTCTCGGCCTCATCATGCGCCCCCAGCCGTAGGTGGCTTTCGATCAGGTGTGCGTAGGCCGCCTCGCATTGAGGATCGGTCCGCAGCGCGTCCTGCAGCAGCTCGACCGCCCGGTCGAACTGGCCGAGACGATTGGCGACGATGCCGGCGGCCATCAGCGGATCGATCTGACCGGGCAGGAGGGAGATCGTCCGCTCATAGCAGGTCAAAGCCTCGGCCTCGCGACCGGCGGCCTCCAGCGTCAAGCCGAGGTTGAAATGCCATTCGCCCTGATGCGGGTTCAGCGACAGTGCCTTGCGGAGTTCGGCCTCGGCCTCCGCCCAGCGACCCCGCTCATACATTTCCAGCGCCCGATCGGCGTGTTCCTCGGCGTCAAACCATTCGCTCATGAACGGGCGCTCCCGCTCGTCGTTACTTCGGGTTGCTCCACCGGCGAGATGTAGCCGATACGATGCAACGCGATCGCATGGTACTACTGTAGTCTTGCCTCGGCAGTGCGAATGTCCAAATATCGCGGAGAAATCGGAGGCGGCAGGGCGGCGTGGTGGCTTGTTGCCGGCGTGGCCGGCTGGCTCGTCGGCTGCGCCGAGCCCAGCTCGGCGTCGTTGGCCCGGCCGGGGGCCCTCTCCGCGGTCGGGACGGACCCGGCTCAGGACGATCCGGAGGATCTGACGGCCCAGCAGCGTCGGCAACTGGAAATCTTCCAGAGCATGTTGCTGAGCCCTCCGACGGCCGAGATTGAGCCGGCCACACGGCGAGGCGCGGCCGAGGAGCTCATCGCCATGCGGCTGGCCCCGGCCACCGCCATCCTTCGCCAGGCTCTGGGCAGCGGTCGCGGCCCGGTGGTAGTCGCCGTGATCGAGGCGATGGAGGCTTCGCCTCAGCCGGTCGCGGGATTGCTGCAGAGCGTCATCGCAACGCTGCAGGCCGGGTCGCCCCAGATCGTCGAACGGCTCAGTTCCCTGCTGCCGCGCTACGGGGAGCCGGCGTTGCAACTCGCCGGGTCGATGGCGTTGGACCCCGGCGCGTCCGCGGCCTCGCGCCTGGGCCCGATCACCGCCTTGGGGTCGTTTCGTAGCCGCCAGAGTGCCGGCTATTTGATGACGCTGCTGGAGCGCGAACCTCCGGAACCGGCCGAGGTCGTGGCGGGCGCATGCCGCAGCCTCGAGCGCCTCACCGGTTTCCCGTTCGGGTCCGATGCCGAGCGCTGGCGAACGTGGTGGGCGGAACATAAGGACGAGCCCCTGGAAAACTGGCTGCGCATCATGGTGCAGCAGCTCAGCGCCCATGTCGCCGATCTCGAGCAACGGATTCAGCAGCTCAAGCGTAACAACGACACCATCGCCCAGCGCGTGGTCGAGGCGGAGCGGGAGGTATTCGTGCGCCTTTCGCCTGAAGATCAGTTCGCCCGCTTGGGTGTGCTGCTAAGCGATCCCTTGACGCCAATTCGCCAGTTTGCCGTCGACCGGGTGGAAAAGCTGCTTCGCGACAGCGAGCTGGCGCCGATCCAGGTGCAGGACAAGCTGGCCCAGCGACTGGCCGATGCGGGCGAAGGCCGGTCGTTACGGCTGTCGGTGGCTCGGCTGCTGAACGACTTGAACTATCCGCGCACCGGAGAACTTGTCGCGGCGGCCCTGGCGTCGGAATCGGATCCAACTCGGGCCGCCGGGTATCTGGAGATCCTGGTCAAGCGGCCAAGCCCGTCTGCGCTGGACGTGCTGACGACCTGGCTCAACGACGTGCAGGCTGGACGGGCGGCTGCGGATGCAGCGTGGGCCCTTGTCAACAGCGCAGCCCTCGACGAGGACGCTCTGGCCGAGCTTCGCCCCAACGCGCGTCACGCCGCTTCACAGCACACGACGCCGGCCCACGTCCGACTCCTGGCCGGCCTTGGGGAGAATGCTGATCGCTCGCGCATTGAAAACTGGCTCGATTCGGATGATCCTGCCATACGCAGCGCGGCGGCCGAAGGGCTGAGCTGGGCCGGCGTGTTAGCGCCCTTGCAGCAGCGTGCGACCGACGAGGCGATCTACCCGCATTGCATCCGATTGATCGCTCAAGGCGACGCGGATCTCACCACGCTGCGCGAGCTGGTTCGGATCGTTCCGCCCCAGCCGCATCATCAGATGTGGATGGTCGCCACGGCTGGGTTCTTCGGCAAACTCCCGCTGGGCGAGATGCTGCAAGGCGACGATATCCTCGCCTCGTTCGACCACGTTGATCAAACACTTCGTGTCGCGGTTCTGGCACGAGCCGCCCGGTTGCCCGATGACGCGCTGCCGGCCGATCAACGCGCGGCGCTTTTCGTGCGCTTGGCGGAGTTGCGGCTGGCGACCGGGAACCCGCAATCGGCGCACGATCTGTTGGTGCGGATCGACGAGGCGTCGGCGCCGCTGAATCTCGGTCCGCTTCGGTTCCGTGCGGCCGCCCTTGCCGGGCACTATGACATCGCTGCGGGATTAAACAACGACGCGGCGGCCTGGGTGGCCTTGCTGACGGAACTGGCACAATCTGATGCGGTCTCCGCGGTCAAGCTGCGTGACGAGATTCAGCGACGGTTCGAAGGTGCGTTTGATGAGCAGACGCAAGCGGCCTTTGATGCGGCCAACCAGTCCCTGCCTGACCAAACACCCGTGCCGGGGGCGGGGGTGCCGGGGGCGCCGGGGGTCGCAGGGTCTGATTCATTGCCGTGATCGACCAGGCCGGACGAATCCTCCGTGAGGCAAGTCGGGTGGTCTCGTTTTCCGGAGCGGGGCTGAGCGCCGAATCAGGCGTACCCACATTCCGAGACGCCCAAACGGGCGGACTTTGGGCCAAGCACGATCCCATGCGGCTCGCTTCGCCGCAAGGATTTGCCGAAGATCCGCAACTCGTTAGTGAGTGGTATTCCCATCGACGGCGTGCGATCGCTGATGCTCAACCCAATGGCGCGCATATCGCTCTTGCGCGACATCCAGAAATGATCCATGTCACGCAGAACGTCGACGATCTGCTGCAACGGGCCGGCGCGAAACAAGTGATTCAACTCCACGGAACGATCGCGGCGGATCGCTGCCACGCGTCCTGCGGGTATGAGGAATCGATCGACCTATCCGATCCGCCGGGTCTTCGGCGTTGTCCGGACTGTGGCGATCAGCTTCGCCCGGCGGTTGTGTGGTTCGGCGAAGCACTCCCGAGCAGCACTTGGACTGATGCTGAACAAGCGTGCCGCGACTGCGACGTTCTGCTGGTCATTGGAACCAGCGCTGTGGTCTACCCGGCGGCGGGTCTGATCGGTCTCGCAAAGTCCGCCGGGGCAGGGATCATCATTGTCAATACGCACCAAAGCGACGCAAGCTCTCTGGCGGACGTGGAACTGCTTGGCAGGGCCAGCGAGGTTATTCCGGCGCTTCTCGATGAGCTGGTGAAACCTAGGTGAACACCAATTCGGCGATCGTCGCTAGCAGAAAGAGGATCAGTGTGAGCACCGCTGTAATTCGCCCAGCATGTTCAAGTTGGAGGTATCGCCGACACCCCAGGTACCACCAATTCGCCATCCACACCGTGCAAGGCAGCACAAGGGCCATGCCTGGCAGAAGCTGTAATAAGAAGGTCGTCAGAACCGAAGAACCAACGTGCCGTCGCCAATAGAACGGATCGACCGCGTCGGCGAGTCCATTCAACCCGATGATGTGCAATATCAACTTCACGGCGCACCACGCACACGCGATCGTGATCGGCACTATGAGCGAGTAGAAAAAAATCCGAACGATGTGCCGACGTCGAACTCTCGCTTGGCGCAGTGTCGTTGGAATGAGCGCGAAGATGACGGGCATCGCGAAGAGCGCCACGGGCAAGCCGGGCATGAGTCGTATGATCGTTCGGGGCATGCGCAAAGTCGCCTCAAGAATTCCGTACTGCTGAAACGAACGGCCCACGAAAAACCCCTTTAGTCGCCATTGGTAATCCGGCAAGACCAATGTCGTGATCAGCAGCACCGCCCCGGCCAGCGCCAACAATCCCGTTACAACCGCCGCCGGCATCAAATGAACCGGATCGGTCAGTCGCACCTCGCGCCAGAACCGGCGAGGTCGAAACGCATAGAGCACCGTTTGCAGGAATCGAGACAACGGCCTTCGCCGCCAGTGATATTCGAACAGCCACGGATGCACCGTGAGCACGAAGACTCGATGCCAGTCAAACTCCAATCCGCATTCATTGCACCGGCCTCGAATCGGACACTGCTTGGTCCACGTCGAGACCGTCCCGTCAAGGTTGTAACCGCATCGTGGACATTCCGCGGACGGCCGGGTCATGTATTGGTCTATCCCCTGGGTGAGTAAGCAGGCTTGGAGGCGGGCGCACTTTGCGTCAATGGTCCGTCATGCTAGGGTGTCTATCATGGTGAAGAAGAAAACGAAATCAACCGCAGGGACGCGCCTTGAACGGGACTCGATGGGTGAAATGAAAGTTCCCGCCTCAGTGCTCTTTGGCGCATCCACGCAACGCGCGGTGCTCAATTTCCCAATCTCCGGCCGAGCGCTTCCTCCGAAGGTGATTCATGCCTTTGGATTGCTCAAACGCGCCTGCGCCGAAGCCAACCGAGAACTCGGCAAGCTCGATCAGCGCCGCACCCGGCTCATCGTCGCCGCCTGCAACAAGATCATCAAAGATCTAGAGACGAGCGCGCTTCCGGGGGCGCTTCCGGGGGTGGAGCATTTTCCGGTGGATGTGTTTCAGACCGGCTCGGGCACCTCCACCAACATGAACGTCAACGAAGTGGTTTCGAATCTCGCCTGCAAATCAGCCGGCAAAAGGATCGGCGCGAAGGATCCGATCCATCCCAACGATCACGTGAACATGGGGCAATCGTCAAACGACACGTTTCCCACCGCCATGCAGGTCGCGGCGGCGGTGGCGATCCACGCCGATCTTCTTCCATCGCTCAAGACACTGGCTGGCGCACTGAAAGCCAAAGCCAGACAATGGGACACGATCGTCAAGATCGGGCGAACGCATCTCATGGACGCCACGCCCATCCGCGTCGGCCAGGAGTTCTCCGGGTTCGCTGCACAAGCGGCCTATGCGGTCACTCGGGCGGAGCGGGCGATGGTGCGGCTGGCCGAGAACCTTCCCATCGGCGGGACCGCGGTCGGCACGGGAATCAACACGCATCCTCGCTTCGGAAAGCTCGTGGCCGGGCGATTATCCAAAGCGACCGGCGTGAAGTTCTCCGAGGCCGCCAATCACTTCGAGGCCCAAGCCACGCGTGATTGTGTCGTCGAAGCGTCCGGCGAACTGAAGACGATCGCCGTGAGTCTCTCCAAGATCGCCAACGACATTCGCTGGCTCGGCTCCGGCCCGCGCTGCGGCCTCTATGAGCTGTCGTTACCGTCGATTCAGCCGGGATCGTCGATCATGCCCGGCAAGGTCAACCCCGTGATCTGTGAATCGGTGATGCAGGTGGCCTGCCAGGTGATCGGCAACGACACCGCGATCACGATGGGCGCTATGGGAGGCATCGGTTCGCTGTTTCAACTCAATGTCGCGATGCCGATGATGGCGGACAACTTGATGCAGACCATCGATCTCCTGGCGAATGTCTCGCGCGCGTTCGTGGACAAGTGCATCAAGGGGCTGAAGCTCAACAAAGCGATCGCCTCGGGGTTCGTGGAGAAAAGCCTGATGATGTGTACATCGCTCGCGCCCGAGATCGGCTACGACCAGGCGGCGAAAGTCGCCAAAGGCGCGTTCGCTTCGGGTCTGACCGTGCGCGAATATGTGCTGAAGCACAAGTTGCTTGATCCCAAGCGACTCGACGAGCTGCTCGACGCGAGGTCGATGACCGAGCCCGAGAAGTAACGTCGCCCCCCAAAGCCCAGGGATTCCTATCCCTGGGTCTCTTTCAATGCGATTCGATCTACAAACGCGCGCACCGCTGCATGATGCGATTGAGCATCCACAGTATGCACATCGGAATGGCCGGCCCCTTGGGCGGTGTGCAGCACAGCGTCCGGCGCCCGAGCCACGATCATCTCCGCGTGATGAGCGGGCGAGATTCGATCCTCGTCGCCGCGGATCACCAACAGCGGGCAGCGAAGTTGCCCTGCATCTTCCAGCGTGCGGTGTTGCCGCAGGCCGCGCAGCCTGAACCACCACATGGTCAGGTCGGTCAACGGACGGGTCGGTAGGCCCGCGGCCCCCAGTCTGTGCCGCAGCGACGTGTGAAAGTCGATGTAGGGTCCGTAGGCGATGAGTCCCACAATACGCCGGCAAACCGCATCGTCGGCAGCGGCGGCTGAGATGGCGATCACCGCGCCCATCGAAGACCCCACGAGAATGAACCGTGCCTCGCCGAGTCGCTCAAGCAACGCGATCAGATCGGCGTCCTCGTCGCAGCCCAGACGACTGGCCCCGCCCGTCGCTTCGCCGTGACCGCGCAGATCGTAAAGCACCAGCCGATCGCATAGCTCTTCCCACGGCCGTATCCGAGCGAGCAGATCAATGCGCGATCGCCCCCACCCGTGAAGGAACACCGCGGTGAGCCGCGGCCGCCTGTTGGATCCGCGCTCGTCAAAGCCCACGGCGTGCACGCCGTGGGCTTTGGTGCATGCGATCTCCCACACCGGCAGCTTCGCCCCGTCCGGACGATCAAGCGTCCACGACTCGAAGCGCAGATCAAGCTCACCGGGATCACACGCCAAGCTGTGGGCCAGGGCGTACCCAGCGGTGTGGCGCGGCGGGTGTGTCGCCCCATGCACGAGCATCGCCGCCAGCAGTACGCTAAGCACCGCCAGTGCGATCAGCAACAAAATGGCCAGGCCCACAAGTTCCTGCATGGCGGGCAGTCTAGCCGCCCTGGCGGTGGTGCTACACTGCCCATACTCCATGAAACCATCGCTCAAAGTCGGCAACACCGCTGAAGTGACCGCCCTCGTCACCGAAGACATGTGCCCCGCGTTCGACGGTGTCGTCGTCCACCGGGTGTATTCGACATGGTCCATGGCTCACCATATGGAATTGGCCGCGCGGAAGGTGCTGGCCCCGCACCTGGACGAGCACGAAGAGGGCATCGGATCGCACATTTCGATCGACCATCTCGCGCCGACGCCCGTAGGCCGAACCGTTCGAGTCGTGGCTGAAGCAGTTGAAATTGACGACTCAACTGTTGTCTGCGAGATATGCGTTTATGATGGCGATCGTCTCGTCGGGCGAGGCCGGCAAATCCAGCGTGTCTTGCCGAAGAAGAAGCTCCAATCGCTGATTCAACGGAGCCAACGATGACAAGTACAACCCTTGAGACCAAACCCATGACGGCTGAACAACTCATTCTCGTCGAGATCGACGGCCCGGTCGGCATCATCAAACTCAATCGCCCCAAGGTTCTCAACGCGCTCAACCCGCAGTTGATGACGCAACTGGCGGAGCAGTTGGACGCGTTCGACAAGGATGACTCGATCTATGTGATCGTCCTGGCGGGCAACGAACGCGCCTTCGCAGCCGGGGCGGACATCGGCGACATGGCTGAGTGCTCGTCGCTTGAGATGTACAAGCGTGATCAGTTCGCGACATGGGATCGCATCAAGCGCACGAAGAAGCCAATCGTCGCCGCCGTCAGCGGTTACGCCTTGGGCGGTGGTTGTGAACTGATGATGTTGTGCGATGTCATCATCGCTTCGGACACTTCGCAGATCGGTCAACCCGAGATCAACATCGGCGTGATGCCCGGCGCGGGCGGCACGCAGCGTTTGACGCGAGCCGTCGGCAAAGCCACGGCCATGGATGTGATCCTGACCGGACGATTTCTCAACGCAGCCGAAGCGCTTGCCGGCGGATTGGTGAGTCGTGTCGTCCCGCGCGAGCATTTCTACAGTGAAGCCCTGCGCATCGCCCAACAGATGGCCGAAAAGGGCCCGATCGCGCTTCGCCTGGCCAAAGAATCGGTTCTCAAAGCGCACGAGACGGCGCTCAGCGAGGGGTTGGAATATGAGCGCAAGCTCTTCTATTCACTGTTCTCCACGGACGATCAAAAAGAAGGCATGCGCGCGTTCATGGAGAAGCGCAAACCGAAGTTCAAAGGAAAATAACGATCGGAAATCCGCCATTTAGCCGCGGGGCTTGCCCCGCGCTCTTCCCCGCAGGAAACCATCATGCCCGCCACCACTGCTGCAACAACCTTCGAGACGCTCACCGTCGAGACCTCCGATCGAATCTGCACGATCACGCTCAATCGCCCCAAGGTGTACAACGCCTTCAACGATCAGCTCACGTTTGAGTTGCAAGATGCGCTCAAGCAGGCCGAGCGCGATCACGACGTGCGCGTGATCATCATCACCGGCGCGGGCAAAGCCTTCTGCTCCGGCCAAGACCTTGGTGATCTCAAGGAGCGGTACGTACCGGGTTATGTCCCGGAGTTCGCCAAGGACCTCGATCGTCGCTACAACCCGATCGCCAAGCGCATCATCAATATGGGAAAACCCGTTATCGCCGCGATCAACGGCGTGGCGGCGGGCGCGGGTTGCAGTCTCGCCCTGGCCTGCGATATCCGCATCGCATCGCAACACGCCTCACTCATCGAAGTGTTCATCAACGTCGCGCTGATCCCCGATACCGGCAGCACCTATACGCTGCCGCGGCTGGTTGGACTCGGCAAAGCCAAGGAGCTTTGCTTCACCGGTGACAAAGTTGATGCTGAGGAGGCGCTGCGAATCGGGCTTGTCAATCGCGTTGTGGATGCGGATCAGTTGATGGACGAGACGCGAGCATTGGCGAAGAAGATCGCGTCGCTTCCCAGTCGTGGGATCGCGCTCACCAAACGGTTGCTCAACCAGTCATTCGATAATGATTTGGATGGACAACTTCAAGCGGAGTCATTCGCGCAGGACACGGCCGGCCGAACCGAGGACCATTTTGAGGGCGTGAGCGCGTTCCTCGAAAAGCGCAAACCGCAATTCAAGGGACAGTAGCGGTCAGCGGTCAGCTTTCAGCCTTCAGTTTCAGACATCGTGATGGGGCGGTGGTGCGGTGAAGGACTTTCGTGACCTAAAGGTCTGGCAGAAGGCACATTCGATGTGCCTACGCGTCTATAAAGTGACGGCTCACTTCCCGGTCGACGAGCGTTATGGTTTGACAAGTCAACTGAAACGTGCAGCCGTTTCAGTTAGCGCGAACATAGCTGAGGAATGTGGCCGTGGGAGCGATGCTGATCTTGCAAGATTCCTGCAAATATCCATGGGATCGGCCAGCGAGGTAGAGTGCCTCCTGGTCATATCACGGGATCTCGAATTGCTTGCAGAAGAGGAATACACCGAACTTGACGTACAGGTTTGCGAGGTAAAGCGAATGTTGACCGCCTTCATTCAAAAGCTGAGAGCTGACCGTGGATGGCTGACGGCTCATCCACCCTCGGGATCATCGGCGCCGGCACAATGGGTGCGGGCATTGCGCAGGTTGCGGTCACGACCGGGTGGAACGTCGAGTTGATGGATGTCGATGAATCGATCGTTCGCAACGCCATCAATGGTATCGCCAAGCGCCTCGATCGCCTTGTCGAGAAGAAGCGGATCACGCAGGAACAGCGAGACGACGCGGCCGGTCGATTGCTCGTGGCAAGCTCACCCGATTGCCTCAGCCGTTGCGAATTGGTCATCGAAGCGGTCGTCGAGGATCTCG
>JADFGE010000033.1 GCA_022567855.1 Planctomycetota bacterium
GCGTTCGATCGTGGCTTACGACATTGCCTCTGGCCTTGTGACTACACTCATCAAAAAAGGAACATACCCACGCTACGCAAAGTCGGGACATTTGCTTTATGTGCATGATGGCACGCTCATGGCGGTGCCATTCGACACATCTACGCTCAAGGTGACGGGGTCATTGACGCCTGTCCGATCGGACTTTAAGGTGACTAGCTTTGCAGGTGCTTCCGACTTCGCAATCGCGGATGATGGAACACTGATCGCGCTGACTGACAAAGAAGTGCCCGGCCTAGTGCCAACCCGGATCGATCTCAAAGGCGTCTCTCAACCTGCAACTCGCCACTCGCAACCCTTCAGGAGGATTTGTCTCGCCCCCGATGGAACCAAAGCGGCGGTAACCATCAGCGAGGGCGCGGTGATCCAAACCAGCCTTTGGCTTCTGGACTTCGAGCGCGATTTGCTCACGCTGCTGACCCCCGAGCAAGGCAATCAGTTCTACCCCATCTTCTCGCCCGACAGCCAATGGCTATATTACACCCAGTGGATCTCGGGTCGCGTGGTATACGACGGCCTTTACCGGCGACGCGTTGACGGCTCGGGCGGACCGGAAAAGCTCGCGATCAACACTACCTGGACGCTCGATGATAACCGGATCGTCCTGGACAACTTCAGCCCGGACGGGCGGACACTGTACCTCTCAATATCAAGCACTCCATTCACGGGCAGTTCAACCCCGGCCATGGACATCTTCACGTTGACGCTGGATGACGATCTTAAGCTCGAACCCCTGATTGCCACACCGGCCAATGAACACTTTGCCGCTCCCTCGCCCGACGGTCGGTGGCTGGCCTACACCTCCGATGAATCCGGTATCCCCCAGGTCTACATTCGCCCCATCGATGGGCGCGGTGCGCTGGTGCCGGTCTCACGGGACGGTGGCCGAGCTCCCGTCTGGTCGTCGGACGGGACGATCCTGTATTTCATCGGTGATACCAGCATGGTCAGCGCCGCAACACTCACAGTCAGCAATGCGAAGGATGATACTCCCACCCTGCGTGTCGGCGCAACTACGACTCTGTTTCCCCACGCCTCACCACAAGGTACTTTCGATCTTTACCCGGACGGTGAGCATTTTCTGATGCTCGCGAGTCAGCTCAGCGAAGAGGCGGCACGGCGTACGGAGATCCGGATCACGCTGAACTTCTTCGAAGAACTCAAACGCCTCGCGCCAACAGGCAAGAACTAGCCTACGAACCTCTTCATGATGCAGGTCCCTTCACAAATCGGTCCCTACCAGATCACCCGTGAGTTTGGCAAACGGCCGCGTCAAAGCGAAAAGAGAACGAGACAATGATTACGGGCGTCCACACCATGTTCTACACGTCGGAGCCCGAAGCGCTCCGGTCCTTCATCCGAGACAAGCTCGGGTTCTCGTATACGGATGTTGGGGACGGGTGGCTGATCTTCGACCTCCCGGAAGCGGAAATGGGCTGTCACCCGGCTGAGACCGAAGACGGTCAACCCTCGGGCACCCACTACATCTCGTTCTATTGCGACGACATCGAGAAAACGGTGGCCCAACTCACGGCCCGGGGCGTCGAGTTCACAGACGACGTTCGTGATGTCGGCTATGGGCTCGCGACTCAATTCCGGATGCCGGGCGATTTCCAGGTCCAGCTCTTCCAGCCGAAGTACGCCAAGCAACCGACCGGGCCGTGATACTTTTTCAGAGCAAGTCGCGCGCATCGTTTGATTCATAGCCGCGGGTGAATACCCGCGGGACCCCCGCATTGCCATGCGGGGTTATTGAAGCGTCGCTTGGGCTGCGACCAGGCGCGCGATCGGCACTCTAAATGGCGAGCAACTGACGTAATCCAAACCGACCTTGTGGAAGAAGTGGATCGACGATGGGTCGCCGCCGTGCTCGCCGCAGATGCCGAGCTTGAGCGTGGGTTTGGTCTTGCGTCCCTTTTCGCAGGCCATCTTGACAAGTTGTCCGACGCCTGATTCGTCGAGCGATTGGAAGGGATCGACTTCGAGTATCTCGCGCTTGAGATACTCGGGCAGGAACGTGTTGATGTCATCGCGACTGAAGCCGAATGCGAGTTGCGTCAGGTCGTTGGTGCCGAAGCTAAAGAAGTCAGCGACCTCAGCAATCTCATCGGCGGTCAACGCGGCGCGTGGAATCTCGATCATCGTGCCGATGGGGATGTCGAGCGTCTCGGTATATCCCTTGGCCTTGCAGACTTCCTCGATCGTCTGTTCAGTGAGCGTACGAAGCGTCGCCAGTTCAGTTCTCGTTCCAACCAACGGGATCATAATCTCCGGTTGGGCATCGACATTCTTGTTCTTGCAAGCGATGGTCGCCTCAACGATGGCCGTGACCTGCATCACCAGGATTTCAGGATAGGTCACCGCCAGCCGGCACCCGCGGTGTCCCAGCATCGGGTTCATTTCATGCAGCGCCGCCACTCGTTGTTGAACCGCTTGCACCGGCACGTTCATTTCACTGGCAAGCTGTTCTTGTGATTTTTCATCATGCGGCAAGAACTCGTGAAGCGGCGGATCGAGAAGGCGGATCGTCACGGGCAAGCCTTCCATCACCGCGAGAATGCCCTCGAAATCATGCTGCTGATAGGGCAAGAGCTTGTCGAGCGCTCGCTTGCGATCCGGCTCATTGTCCGCAAGAATCATCTCTCGCATCGCGGTGATGCGATCGGCCTCGAAGAACATATGTTCGGTTCGGCAAAGTCCAATGCCCTGGGCGCCGAACTCACGAGCGCGCTTGGCGTCTGCGGGCGTATCGGCGTTAGTGCGGACCCCAAGCGTGCGAAACTCGTCCGACCACTGCATGACCGTCTCAAACTCGCGTGAGAGTGTCGGCTCGGAGCGTTCGATTTCGCCGACCATGACTTCGCCGGTCGAGCCGTCGATCGAGAGCACATCGGTGTGGGTAAAGGTTTTTCCATCAACGGTCATCGTGCGCTTGTTCGCATCAATATGAAGCTCACCCGCCCCCGCCACACAGCACTTACCCCACCCGCGCGCGACGACCGCAGCATGGCTGGTCATTCCGCCGGTGGAGGTAAGGATGCCGGCCGCTTCGTTCATCCCGTCAATATCTTCAGGCGACGTGGTTTTGCGTACGAGTAGCACCTGCTCGCCATCATGGGTGCGTTGGACGGCTTCGCGGGCGGTAAAGGCGAGTTTGCCGGTCGCAGCGCCGGGCGAGGCTGGGAGCCCCGTCGCAATGACCTGGGCCTTTCGCTTGGCGTCCTCCGAGAAACTTGGCAGCAAGAGCTGCGTCAAGTCCTCAGCCGGGATCCGCTGAATGGCTTGCGTGCGCGTGATCAACTCCTCGGAGACCAAATCGACCGCGATCGTTACCGCCGCCGCCCCCGTGCGTTTACCCGTGCGCGTTTGCAGCATGAACAACTCGCCGTGCTCGACGGTGAACTCGATGTCCTGCATCTCGCGATAATGCCGCTCGAGGGTATCTTTGATCGTCAGCAACTGGTCGTAGATCTCCGGCTTCCACTGGCGCATCTCGATGACCGGCCGCGGCGTGCGGATGCCCGCAACAACATCCTCCCCTTGGGCGTTCACCAAGAACTCGCCGTAGAACTCGTTCTCACCCGTCGAGGGATTGCGCGTAAAGGCAACTCCGGTACCGCAATCATCCCCCATATTCCCGAACACCATGGTTTGCACGTTCACCGCCGTGCCCTTTAGCCCGGCGATTTGGTTGATCTCGCGGTAGCGCACGGCACGTGAAGTATTCCACGATTTGAAGACCGCTTCGACGGCACGGATCAACTGTTGATAGGGGTCCTGCGGGAAGTCTTCGCCGGTACGTTGACGGTAGACTTTTTTATACGCGTCGCACAACTCGCGCATCCCCTCAGTCGGTACGTCCGTATCCAAAACAGCCTTGTACTTGGTCTTGACGCGATCGAAAACCGCCTCGAACTTCTCGTGGTCCGTGCCCATGACCACGTCGCCGAACATGTTGATCAATCGGCGGTAGGCGTCGTAGGCGAATCGCTCGTTGCCGGTCGCTTGAGCCAACCCGTCCACGGATTGATCAGTCAGACCCAGGTTCAGCACGCTATTCATCATCCCGGGCATGGAGACGGCCGCGCCGCTGCGCACCGAAACAAGGAGCGGATTGTCGTTCGAGCCGAACGCTTTGTCCGTTTCCTTCTCCAGCCGCCGAATGTGCTCGGCGACCGACTCGGTCAATCCGTCGGGCAAGTTCTTGCCGGCTGCGTAGTACGACGCACAGACTTGCGTCGTGATGGTAAACCCCGGCGGCACGGGCAGTCCCAGCGAACTCATCTCGGCGAGGTTTGCCCCTTTGCCTCCAAGCAGTTGCTTTTGCGATGAATCACCTTCGGTCTGGGATTTCCCAAAGTAGTAGATCATCTTCGAGCCGGCCGCATCGGATTGGCCGTCGTGCGGGGTGCGGTCTGGTTCGTTGGGGCCGGTTCGCGGCGTTGCCATCGTCGTCATTAGACCAATTCCTGCCTGATCGTGGTGTATGAAGGTGAGGCGTCTAGCCCTGATAGGCCGACGTTCCACGAGCACCGTGCCCCTGCGGCCATTCCTCTGCAAACTCACGTCGGATGCTTATCATCGCGCCCATGAATCATCGGCGGTCAATCACCAAGCTCTCCATCACGGCGAGCCCGTTGCAGGTTGCCGCCGCCTGGCCCGCAGATCGACCGCTATGCATGCTTCACTCCGGCCGGTCTCACCCGCGATGGGCGCGCTGGTCGGTGCTGGCCGAACCGGTCGGCTTCTATCGATTCGACGGGCGATCCCGCTGGACCGGTCGCACCGGGCTCATGTCTGATGTCGATTTCTCCCACGACCCGCTTCACGATCTGGACGCCATCACCGCCGCCACCGGAACCCACGTAGATTCAACGCTTCCATTTGTCGGCGGGTGGATCGGCTATTTCTCCTACGACCTCGGGCGATGGATCGAACCGGCCGCCGCCGGTCACACCGGGCCCGCCGATGATCGTTCCTGGCCGCTCATCGAATTGGCCTACTGCCCCCGGGCCCTGGTGTTCGACAACCTCACCGGTCAGTGGCATGCGGTTGGCGACGTTGCCCTCGACGCCCGGCTCGGGGCGCCGGATGAAAACGATCACGCGTTCAACACCGGCCCCATCTCCAGTTCCGTCAATCCGGATGAATACCTGACGATGGTCTCCAACACGATCGACTACATCGGGGCCGGCGACATCTTCCAAGCCAACATCACGCAACGTCTCTCGGCGCCGTTCGACGGATCGACGCGCGCGTTATGTCAATCAGCGATGGCGATAAGCAAAGCCTGGTACGGCGCGTACCTCGAACTTCCCGACGGGCGCTGCATCCTATCGCTGAGTCCCGAGCTGTTTCTCGACGTCGACTTTACGAGTCGATCCGTCATCACCCGCCCGATCAAAGGCACGCGCCCAATCACGGTTGACGCGCGCGATCTTCTGGAATCACCCAAAGACGCGGCTGAGCTGCACATGATCGTCGATTTGATGCGAAACGATCTGGGGCGTGTGTGTGAGTACGGTTCAGTGCGCGTGCCTCAATCCAGAGCGATCGAAACCCACCCGACCGTGCATCACGGCGTCGCTGAGATCACCGGCTTGTTGCGCGCAGACGTAGGTATCGGCCGGCTCCTCGGGGCGACCTTCCCCGGCGGCTCGGTCACGGGCGCACCCAAGATTCGAGCCATGCAGATTATCGACGAGCTCGAATCCATACGCCGTGGACCATACTGCGGCGCGATCGGCTGGATCAGCGATCACGGACTCACCCGCCTGAACATGGCAATTCGAACGATCGCCCTCACCGGGCGCCGCGAGACGGGCGTTTGGAACAAGATGGTTGGGACGTTGGACTACGGCGTCGGGGGCGGGATCGTCGCCGATTCCCACCCCATCGCAGAGTATCGCGAGAGTCTGGATAAAGCGGCGGTCCTGCGACTGGTGCTGGCGGATCGAGACGCGATCACACCACAACGGACGACCTAAGCCGACTGACGCTGTTTGACTTCGTCGTGCTCGAACTGCGCCTGTTGCTGAACGGCGATGTATTGACAGATCTGGTTCACCACGAACCGCTGGTGCGCTGGGTTGAACGAGAAGTCGAACGCCATCCCGGCGTAGGTGTGCTGGCTCGATTCCATGTGATTATGGATGAGTTTGGCGGTGGCACAGATCGGCGTGGTAAGCTCGGGGGGCAGTCGAAAGCGAATCCAGAACAGCTTGTGGCGCGAAAGGATCGGGGCGTCCTCAGGGTGGAACCTCAGGCCGATGCCGCCGCCGCCCAGGTTCAGCAGCGTCGCCGCATGCTTTGGTCCGACGTCCGGCATGAGCGATTCGGCGTCAAACGAATTCGCCCCTGCGTTGGGTTGGATTTCGGCCCCGGGCTGGGCGGCTTCGAATTCCAGCTCGTTCATGCGCTCCGCGATGAGCACGGACTTGGCGTCCAGCAAAGGCCAGACGTCGACTTCCGGTAGGTTCAGTGACGCGGTGTCAACCCGGTAGTAGTTGCGCCGTTGGCAGCGCTCGACCGAGACCGGGAGCGACAAGCGGTTTGCCGCGACGGTCGTGTGGCGGTCCGATTGGTACGTGGTCTCACCCAGGTTGACGGTGTTGAACATCCAGCGGTTCTGGCCGATGGCCAGGATCACCACCAGTTGGATCCCCGGCTCCAGCCTGATCGTTTGGCCGAGCGTCATCGGCTGTTCGACGATCATGGCGTCGTCGGTCAGTTGCAGCAGCTTCACCCGCCACACCAGGTGCCGACCGTCCTCGCCTTGGGCATAGTCGCGGGAGACGGCGATTTCCAGTCCACCTTGGCGCTGGGCCAACTGCTGCAGGCAACGGCGCCACTCTGTGGTGCGTGATCGGTTCGCGGGCATCTGAGCTCCCCCATGTTCGATCGAGGCTTGTGGGATCACAAAGCCTATCGTCCGCTGTCGCAGCGCACTTTATGGAGGCCGGGATGATCCAGGCTCCGCAGCGCGGTCGACGCCGTTTTCAACTCCACAGCCGCACCGGTGGGTCGCGATTACAGACGCCGATAACTTGCCTAGGTTCTGTCTGATGGATCAAAAGAGCGCCCTTCAATCTTAGTGGGACGGGCTTCCAGCCCGTCGTCTTCACTCTTACAGACGGGCAAGTCTCCATAGGCGACTCGCCGAGGCGAGATGCCCGTCCCACTTTTCATCAGACAGAGCCTGGGCGCGACGATCCGAATGCACCGCGACGTTGGGCTTTCTGATCCAACTTACAGCTTCACGCTCAGGGCCGAAGCAAGTTCCCGCACGTCGGATCCGACTCGCCTCACCTCATCTCGCGTGAGCCGCTGTTGGCCGTACCGCGCTGCGTAGAAGACCGAAGTGATCCGTTCCACAAGTTGTGACGCGCGTGGCCGGTCCCGGCCGAGGTGGGCCGCATAGGCGAGCGGTGGTTGCCACATCGGCTTGGCACACTTGGCTCTCTGGAGCGCGTTCAGCATGTCGAGGTAAAACCCCAGTTGCCGCAGCATTCGTTGATACTCGGCGCCACGGAAGTGTGCCAAGCGCAGTATCATCCGAGTCTTCAACGAGCGGCGCATCAGCTTCACCAGGGCGATCACGGCGATAACCAACGCCAAACCGACGATGCCCATCCAGATGTATCCGGCCGGGCCGAGGTAGAACGCCCGGTTCAGACCGGCGGCCCACTCGCGCACGGCCGCCCATGCGCCGCCCAGTCGCGGTGACCACTGCCGGTCTAACGACTCGACAAACCGGGTCTGAGCGTCCTGATCGAACGCGACGAACCCGACCTCCCAACGAGCTTCGAATCGATCGAACAGCCAGCGCAGACGATCGGCAAACGACGGACTGCCTCCGTGAATCTCCTCAAGCCGTCGTGGCGGCGACGGGTCGAACGTGGTCCAGCGATTGCTCCCCGTCTGCACCTCGACCCACGCGTGCGCATTGGACTCGCGCACGACATACTGCTGCGAGGCATCGTCGTATTCCATGGCCAGGTAACCGGCAACGAGTCTGACCGGAATACCGATGCTGTCGCACAGGGCGGCAAGTCCCGACGCGAAATACTCGCAGTGGCCGCGCTTCGTCTCAAAGAGAAACTGAACGGTCGGATCGACGGTGCGTCCGCCGACGGTCGCCAGGGTGACGTCGCGCAGGTCCGTGTCGTAGGTGAACTCACCTGATTGAAGGTGCCTGGTCAAGCGTCGGGCGGCCTCGCGATTCCATCGCCACCGCTCGTCGGCTTCAGGCGGCGCTTGCGCAGCCACACCGAACGAGGTGATCACCGCTCGCGCCAGCCGTTGGAGTCTCGGATGGAGTCTCGGATCAAATAGCGCCATCCGGCTGACACTGAAAGGGCTCGGCCCCGCGCCCCCGGCCCCGGCCAAGTTTGCCAGTGTCGCGTCCGAAGGCACCGGCTGAGTCTTGATCGAATACCGCCATAGCCGTCCACGGCCCGCATATTTGATCGTCTGCGTGTGCGGATCGACTTCCAATTGACGGGGTTTGTACGTCGCGATCGAGACGGGAACGTTGGCGGAGAACAACGTGTCGCTCGGCGAAAGCATGTCGATCTCCTGCGTGATCGACAACGACGAGGGTTCCGCAGCGGCCGCGCCCAGCGGTACGAAGTCCGGCGGTTGCGTCGTCACCACCCGCCGCGGCCGCCCCGGCGAGCTGACCCACCGGCCTCCGGATTGATACGCATCAAGCACGGCGCCGCGAAGCCGGATCGGCTGATCGAAGCGCACCGGTCGGCCGTCCTTGTCAAACAGCCGCAGGTTCAGCACGGCTTTGCGCGAGTCCGTGATCCGCGTGCCGGTCGTCAGGTTCACTTCATCCACGAACCCCGAGACACGTAGGTTCTGTGCAACGTGCAGACCACGAACCAAACACTCCCCCATCCCGCGCGGGAAGATCACGAACACGAAGCTGCTCAACACCAACCCCGCGATCCCGATCCCCGAACCCAGCGCGCGGAACTGCAGAGCGGTCCCGCGCCCGATGATGGGGCGAACCGACGGCGTCAACCGGTATTCACTCGGGATCGACCTGAGCCTCGCCCCTTTAGCGCGTTCGTAGGAAGCGTAGAGTTGGAAAAGCAGAAGCACATACAATCCGAGCGCCGCATATACGAACAAGACCGCCGCGAAGACCAGACTGCTTGGACGAATCGCTCCGATCAACATCAGGAGCATGCTCAGGCTGAGCAATTGCGCATAGTCCCGCGACGCCTTGCGCTCATAGAGCTTGATCAGCGTCAGCCAGACGACGAATCGCCCCAAAACGCCGAGAACGTCCTCCCGATGCTGGAAGAAGTCGACGAAGACGTTGATGGTGACGGCCAGGACAAGCACGTTGGAGGTCCAGCGGGGTAACGATCGGCCGCGGGGGCCTTCCGTGATGTACCAGCTCATGGCCGCCAGCGCGCCGCAGACCAGCAGCAAGCCGACGCTTTCTTGGGAGACGAAGAAACCCACGATGCTCAGCAGCACCACGCTCAGCGCCATCGCCGGGAATCCTCGAAGCAGCTTCATGCCGCCGCCTCACGTTTCTTGGACTTGACCTTCGTGTCGTCACCCGGCGCGTCGGCCCTGGTCCGGGCTGCATCCCACCCGATCGGCCTCACCGCAAGGTTCTTGAGTTGGCGAGCCGTCACGTGCCAGGCGTTCGGTCCGCCCAACGACGCCTCCACCCGATCAGGATGCACGACGACTCGACCGATGCGCTCGGCGTTCGCGGTAGACTGGGGTGTGCGTGGCTTGCGCGCCGCATCCAGGTCGATGCTCGCCAGCGCGGCCATCAGTTTCTCCCGATGCCACACATTTCGCCGAACCTGGATCGAAGGCCCCGCGGTGCCGGGCAGCGAGAGTCCCACCTCGTACCCATTGAGATCGGCCAACTGAATGAGCGAGGCGGCGAGACTAATGGCCGACTCCTCCAAGTCGCGGGCCGTTTCATCGGCATTGGCGCCCCGTTCGAGCTCGTGCGTCGCCCGGGTCAGGTTCACGACAATGCGAACTTTGGGGGGGGCCGGCGTGGTCCGCTCGATGCTCACGAGCTGGTCCAGCGCTGCGCTTCGCTTCCACGCGATCTGACGCATGCTGTCACCCGGGCGGAACTCGCGCATCCCGAAGTAGTCGTCACCCGCGCCGGTGTGTCGTGAAACCGTGGCGCCCAACAACCCCTGCGGCGTGACCGCTTTGAGCACCCCGCGACGCAGCTCGTACAACTGCGGATAGATCAGCACGTGCTGCGGGCGCGTGATGGTGATCGATTTCTTGATGATCCCGAACGGGAACGTCGTCCAGATTCGCAGTGAGCCGAACTCGGCCTTGCCCCGCCGCCGCGGCCAAAACGTCGCCTCGCCGTGGACCGTATCCCGTGGCCCGACGTGCATCACCCACGCCCCCACCCGATCCATCATCGTGTTCCAGCCGGATCGGCTCCGTACCGCTCGCTCCTCGATGTGGACGTTGAACACAGGAAAAAACCGACTGCTATTGGTCAGGGCGTATCGAACGATCAACGGTTCGCCCACGAGTCCGTGCGCCGGCATCAGGCGCCTGATCTGCAAGCTGCTCATCATCATCCCGGAGACCAGGCCCGAGATCACCAGCGCCGACAACATGACGCCGAGAATCCAGAACAGCACGTTGTTCTGATTGTTGATCGCGGCGAACCCCACCACGACCGTCAAGACGACGTACAGCAGCCCGGGAAGGTGCAGGTGATACCGGCGTTTCATTCCCGACTCCGCCGCGCTTGCGGTACATCAACCGGCGAACCTCGTCGTGCGAGCGTCGATAGCCGTGGCATCCAACGTGTCGGCCGACGGAACTGCTCATATTGATCCATGAGGTCTTCGTGGCGATCCGGCTCCGAGTAGCCGGGCGTCATCGTCACCAGCAACTGCATCTCGGGGTGCTTCATCGTGAGTCGCTGCTGCCAGGTGGCGTTTTGGAACCCCGGCTTTCGCGCGACCACAAGCCACGCCTCTTCCATCCACCCCGCGCCCAATTCATCCACGGCGAGCGAAAAGTTCCCGTCGAGGTCGGTCATCGCGCTCGCCGCGAGGTGCGTCGATAACCGGCCGGGATCGCGGCGCAATGTCACCCGCACCCCGCTCATCCCCGATTCGCCCAACCGATTGTCATCCGCGCCCACGAAGGACATGTGGCTGATCGGCCCCGCGATCACCTTGCCGTGAAGTACATACGAGCTACATCCGCTCAGGCCCGCCGCCGTCGAAACGAGCACGCCGTACAAGAAGAGCTGCGTCATTCGCATCATTGAATACCCTTGCGTTCACATCCGCCGCAGGCGGACCACTAACGGCAGGGCCCGTTCCTCTTGCGATACGCGTTACGAGTCTGTTTCGCCGTCGCCTTGATCCGCGCCCGCCTCAGAACGATCCGCAGCCGGACCGTCCGCGGATTCAATGTCCTGAACAGGAGCGACGGCTGGTGGTTGCTCCCGCAGCCCCTCTACGTGGGGAAGATCATCCAGGGCCCCGATGCCGAAAACCTTTAGAAAGTGCGTCGTGGTGCCGTAGAGCATGGGTCGGCCAAGCTCCTCCGCTCGTCCCACGATCTTGACCAGCCGGCGCTCCAGCAATCCCCGCAGCACCTCGCCGCACCCGACCCCTCGAATCGCCTCGATCTGAGCGCGGAGGATCGGCTGGCGGTAGGCAATGATCGCCAGGGTCTCCAGTGCGGCCGGGCTCAGTCGAGCTTGGACCCGATCATGGTGTAGCTTTGCTAGCAGGTCCCCGAATATGGGCAGGGTCAACAACTGCCAGCCCCCCGCCAGCCGTTGAGCTCGAAACGACCGCCCGGTCCGCTCGTATTCATCGTTGAGCTGCCCGACTGCTTCGCGAATCGTCTTTTCCATGCCGGGACCAGCTTGGTCCAGCAACTCAGCCAGTCTCGCCTCGGACAACGGTCGATCCGAACTGAGCAACAGGGCTTCGATCTGCGCCGACAACTGCGGGTGCGCCTCAGCCGGTTTCAACTCCAACGTCGCTGCCTCCGCGATTCCGTCGCCGCGCGTGGTCTGCGGTTCGTTCATCGTAGTACTAGCGTATCAGGCTCGGGCCGATCGGGAGCCGCCGTGGATCAGATCGCTCGTCCGCGCGCCTCAACCGCCCTGGCCATGGCCTTCTTGGCCAAGGCCCGCTGATGATCGCGAACCACTTGAGCGCGATCCTCGCCCGCGGCCGCGGTGACCCGGGCCGTCGCCTCCACCAGCTCCGCCTCCGCTTCCTGTAGCGACAGCCGTTCCGCCGGCGTGGCCCGGTCGGTCAGCAGCGTCAGCTCACCCTTTTGCACCTGGGCGAATCCCCCTTCCACGAGATACCACCGGCTGCCGCCCTCGGGGAAATCCAGCCGCAGGGAGCCGAAGCCCAACCGCGACAGCAGCGGCGATTGACCCGTCATCACGCCCTGCTGCCCGTCCCAAGCTGGGAACGACGCATAGGTCACCTCGTCGTCAAACACGGCCTCGGTGGGGGTGACGATACTGCAGCGGAATGTCGTAGCCATAACGGGTCGCTCCCAGCAGGTTCGATCACATCGCGATCGGGTCGCACAGTCTAACGGTGATCGCCGAGCCTTCAACTGTCGCCGAGGCGTGGTCACTTCAGTGACCGCATGGCGTGAGGCGTTGTGCCCTCGTTGTTGTGCGCCGACGTCAGCCGCGGGCGCTAGACGCAGCCGCTCGTTCGCCGCACGGCGCCGCGCGCTATCGTATGACCGGCCATGGCCATCGCACACATATGTCTCGGTTGCGGTGCGGACCTTGCTCGCATCCATGTCATTCGCGATCCGCACTACCGTTTGCCGATCGTGACTTGCCCGGGTTGCGGCGAAGTGTGTGTTCGCCGCGTCGATCCAATCCTGCAACGCTGGCGTACATTCCAACCCGCCGCCGCAGCGCTGTGCATATTGCTTGTGCAGGTATTGATTGTACTCTCGCTGGCCCCGGCGACGGCCTTGGTTATTGACGTGGTGCCGGACATTCTCCCCGTGCCAATCTCCGGCAACGTATTTGACCTTCTGTACGATCAGTCGATTGCCGCAATGGTCGTCGGCGTCACGCTGCCGGTATTGACCGGAGTATGGATGACCACAGGGCTGGGGCATTGGCGCCCGTGGCTCGCGCGCGCGGTATGGGGACTGCTCATCGCAGGCTTGTTGTCATGGGATGTGCTCCGGCTTGCGTCTGAAACGATCGGCAACGAACTCGGAATCGTTTCCGGAATCGGCGCTGGAGCCCATCTGAAACTAGCGTTCTACGATTGGATATTGCGCGTCCTTGTACTCTTCGTCTTCTTGATGATGACCTTCGCCGGTTCTCCACTCGGCGCCGTGTTATTGAAGATCCATGCTCAGCGACGCAATAGCCGGTGGAGTCGAAGACGCGCACGACTTCGCAGGAGGATGCGCGGCGGATGAGTGATTCATCGCCAGCCACAACTTCA
>JADFGE010000325.1 GCA_022567855.1 Planctomycetota bacterium
GATTATCTCGCACCGGTTGTTCGCAAAATATGGTCAGGGCATCGATCGGATTCTGCGCAGCCATCGCGTGCTGTGGGGAGCGATGGTGCTTCGGTTGTTGGATTTGAGCGCGTTTCTGGGGCGCATGTGGGCGGCGGCGGCAATCCTCGGCTTGGAAATACCAACGCACCACATTGTGATCCTGGCGGTGGTGGCGTTCACGGCTCGACTCATCCCCTTCGGTCGAGTGGGGTTTGCCGAAGCAGCGGTGACGGCCCTGGCGGCGCGGCTCGCAGTGGCAGGGGTGGAAGGCTCGTCCATCCAAGCGATGCTCAATGACTCCGGACCGTGGGCGCAGTTGGCATTGGTCGAGTCGGCCGGCGAGGCCCTGATTCTCATTCCCAGCGGTGCGATCGCCCTTTTGTGGCTGCGAAGGCGCTGGCGAAGGGCACGTCGCTCGGCCTGAGGGGGGTCTCGGGCACGTTCAACAAATGAGGATGACACAGTCGTGCCGGCAGCGAGTACGCTAGTGGCCATGAATACCATCGACAGAAGAACGTTCCTCGCCGCGTCGGCCGCCTCCGTACCGCTGCTGCCCACACTCGTGTCAGCCTCAACCCCCAGCGATCCCCAGCGATCCGGCAATGGACCACTGGCCATCAGCTCCGCGAACGGAATGCGCGCCGTGACGAAAGCAATCGAGATGATGCGAAGCGGGTCCGCACCCGTCGACGCTGTCGTGCACGGCGTCGCCATCATCGAAAGCGACCCCAACGACATGTCCGTCGGCTACGGCGGCATTCCAAATGAAAACGGCGTCGTGCAGTTGGATTCATGCGCGATGGACGGACCAATGCACAAAGCCGGCGCTGTCGCAGCCATCGAGAACATCAAGAACCCCGCCCAGGTCGCGTTGAAAGTTCTCCGCCGCACCGACCATGTGCTCCTCGTCGGTGAAGGCGCAAAACAATTCGCGCTCGCGCACGGTTTCAAAGCCGAAGATCTCCTGACGGACCGTTCGCGCGCCGCCTGGTTGAAATGGAAAGAAAACCTCAATCCAAACGACGATTGGCTCGATCGCGATCAACACATCGAGAAAGACCCGCGCCAGGCGCTGGCGGAAGAACTCGGCATCCCCTATCACTACGGCACAATTCACTGCTCCGCCCTTGACGCCAACGGCGATATCGGCGCTTGCACGACGACCAGCGGATTGAGTTACAAAATCCCAGGGCGCGTGGGTGATTCGCCCATCATCGGCGCGGGAATGTTTGTGCAAAACGAGGTCGGTTCCGCTGGCGCAACCGGGCGCGGCGAATCGCTCATTCAATCCTGCGGTTCGTTCCAGATCGTGCAACACATGGCCAACGGCGACGATCCCACTGAAGCGTGCCTCAAAGTGCTGAAATGGATTGCCGATCACACGAAGCGCCATGATCTGCTGAACGCCAAGGGTCAGCCGAACTTCGGAGCAACGCTCTACGCCCTTCGCAAAGATGGCCTGTACGGCAGCGCCACCATGCGAGGCGGCGCTTCGTTCGCCGTCCATGATGGAACCGAGGCCCGCCAAGAGAAATGTGCTGTCCTGTACGAATGAACCGTGAAGCCGACGGTGGACCGTTTTCGCGTCAGGCAACCTTCCTGAAACAAGAACCATTCCCAAAAGATTATGCGCCTTCAATGGCTCGCGGAGGGTATGTTAGAAGGAACCTGGCCCCGAGGAGAGATCAGATGTTCACTTCATCGCAGTCCTTTGGTTGTTTCGTTCGATTGATCGTTGGTCTATGCCTCGTAATGTGCGGCGAGAATCTCGCAGCCGCCCAGCCGCCGACTGATATTTCGCGGCTCTTGAGGGATCTGGAAGCTGGGGTGCGCCAGCAAGATGTCGAGGCGATGATAATTGCCACAGGCGAACTTGCTGATCGCGGCGATCCGCGCGCCATCCCCGATCTCATTGGCATAATGGACGCTGACAACTCAAACGACGCGATCTATGTGATTGGCCATGGGGCACTCACACGGTTGACCGGGGTTCGCTTTGACCTCACGCAGCATGGCCCGTGGTGGCGCAAATGGTGGGAGGCAAACGCCGAGCGCTTCGACGAGGAAGTCCGCCGTCGACCAATCCCCGATCTACCCAAGACCGAGCACGGCAAAGCGTTCGCCGCGAATCCGCCTCAACCCGGATCAATAATCCTCGATCCGACCCTCGATCAATTGCTCGATCGCCTTGAACACGATGTGCGTGAGGGCGATAAGACGCGGATCACTCAGACTGCCCAGTCGATCGCAAGACTTGAAGATCCACGCGCAATTCCGGAGCTTATCAGCATCATCGACGCGGATAATTCACAACAGTCGATCTATAACGTCGGTTCGTTTGCGCTTTCGCCACTCACTGGTGTACGGTACGACTACACGCATCATGGCCCGTGGTGGCGCAAATGGTGGCAGGCGAATGCCGAGCGCTATGACGAGCAAGTTCGCCGCCGGCCGATCCGCGATCTACCAAAGACCGATCATGGCAAGGTATTCGTAGCAAATCTACCCGACCCCGATTCGATCATCCTCGAACCGACGCTTGATGATTTGCTGCAGCGTTTGGAACAAGACGTTCGCGATGGGGATGTCCTGAGGATCGACGCCAGCGCAAGTTGGATTTCGGAGTTCGAGAATCCGCGCGCGATTCCCATTTTGATCGACCTCATCGTGCGCGACAACACCCACAACACAATCTATTGGGTCGGATGGTTCGGCCTCGGCAAGCTCACGGGTGTTCAATGGGATAAGGCTCACACTGGGGAATGGTGGCGGCAATGGTGGGAGGAGAATCGCGCCGACGTCGAGGTGAGGATTGCGGACGCCCGAAAACGAGAACCGCCAAGTGGGAACGTGCGTGTTCCGAATCACGAACGGCCGCTCATACACGCCGAGGATGTTGCAGATATCCCAGCCGATGATCGCCGTGCGCAAGATGATCCTTACAAGCGATACATCCTCATTGGTGGCCGAGGTGATCAGTCCGCGCCGCCGACGGGTTACAAGGTTCTGCTCGTGCTGCCCGGCGGGCCCGGTTCGCCTGATTTCCACACGTTCATCAAGCGCATCTATCGGCACGTCCTATCGGATGAATACCTGCTTGCCCAGATCGTGGCTCCGGAGTGGGATAGGCAGCAGGCGAAAGAGCTCGTTTGGCCTACCGCAACGAATCCCCACAAAAGCATGAAGTTCGCCACCGAGCAGTTCATCGATGCAGTTTTGGACGAGATCGACCAAGACTTCGCAATCGACGAACGGCACATCTTCGTACTGGCATGGTCTTCAAGCGGACCTGCGACCTATGCGATCGCGCTGCTGCCGAATACTCGTGTGACGGGAGCGTTTGTT
>JADFGE010000034.1 GCA_022567855.1 Planctomycetota bacterium
ACCGGCACCCAGGACATGAACAAATTCCCAGACTTCACGTCCGACGCCGGGACGGCCAACAAGAAGACCGACCCGACCGGGACCGACTATACGGTTACCGACAAGGACGGTTACTTGCTGTTCGGGCATGACATCACGGGCGGCGACGGGGCGACGGCGGTGGTCAACTACATCAACTTCGACAACACCACGATGTGCTACACGATCGACGTCTACCGCGGCAAACTGCCGCCGACCGACCGGTTCCTCGACTTCGCGTTGTACGTGGCGTACTTCCCGCAGCTTGTAGCCGGCCCGATCGAGCGGCCCAACGAGCTGCTGCCTCGCATACAGAACCCGCGTCACTTCGAGCTGGCCCAAATTCAGCGCGGACTTTACCTGATCCTGCTGGGGCTCTTCAAGAAGGTGGCCATCGCGGACGGCGTCGCGGCGAGCGTCAACTCGATCTACAACTCGACGGGAACCGTCGGCGCTCTGGACGTCGCGGCGGCGACCCTGCTCTTTTGCGTGCAGGTCTACTGCGACTTCTCCGCCTACTCCGACATCGCACGCGGCGTGTCGAAGTTGCTCGGCATCGACCTCGTGACCAACTTCCGGGCGCCGTTCTTCTCGCGCAGCCCGGCCGAGTACTGGCAACGGTGGCACATCAGCCTCTCGACCTGGCTGAGGGACTACCTGTTCATGCCGCTCGTCTTTCTGGACCCGCGGCGGCGCATCTACCTGGCCCTTATGATCACGATGCTGGTGGGCGGCCTATGGCATGGGGCATCGTGGAACTTCGTGCTCTGGGGCGGATTCCACGGACTGCTGCTGGCCGTACACGCCATCTACCGGGACCGGTGGCCGGCCCCCGATCCCCGGGCCGTTCGTCGATGGCGTGTCGTGGCCGGGATCGCTCTGTTCTTCACGATCAACTGGTACAGCTTTCTGTTGTTTCGCGCCGGATCGTTCGCGCAGATCGTCGACTTCACCACCGCCCTCGCGACCGGAGCCGGGGGCATGCACCTGTCCATGAAGCTCCCGGCGCTATCCGCGATGCTGGGGATCCCCATGCTCTTGGGCTTGGACCTGTTCGAGTACGCCACCGGCGACGCCCTGGCCTACCGCAGACTTCCGGCGTGGTCCAGGGGCGCGCTGTATGCGTTCCTTATCTTCGTCATCATCATGGGGACGGGCAATGAGCCTACTGAGTTCATCTACTTCCAGTTTTGACCGATCGCCTTCGTCGCCGGTGCAGCGGGCGGCGGTGGTCGTGCTGTGGACGCTGTTGTTCCTCGTGGTCATCGACGTCGCGGTGGGCCGCCTCTTTGCCGCCCCGCCCGTCGGCGTTCAGCCGGGGCCGCTACAGCGCCGCTTCGCTGAGGGGCGATCGGTGGAGGGAAAGCTCGCCCGGATGGTCCAAGAGACCGACGAGTCCTCGGCCCCGATGGCGTCGGTGGGGTGGTACGGATCCCGACGCAACCAGCCGACACGCGCCGAGCACCCCGGCGGACTGTTCGTGGCGGCGTACGGCATGTCCACGTCCTTTCGCGTGTGCTATGCCATGCAAGAGTTGGAGCCCACGCTGACGCTTCGTCTCGTCGGCGGGCCCAACGCGCCGCTGAGCCACTCCTATGACGGCTACCTGAAGGACCGAAATCGTCATGACGCTGACGTCGTGCTGCTTGGCGTCTCCGCGTGGGCCCTGGCGGGTCTCGAGTCCATGACGCAGATGCTCATCCACTTCGACGCGCCCGCGCCCTACACCTATCCCGTGTACCGGATCAGCGACGGCGAGCTGGTCGCCACCACACCGCTCGTCCAATCACTCGATGAACTCCGTCGTGCCATTGGCGACTCCGATCGCTGGGAGGCGTTCCGCCTCCAGCTCGCTGAGCACGACGCGTACTACGACGAACTCGTCTTAAGGGACAGCCCACTCGACAACTCGACACTTGTGCGTTTGCTGCGACGGGGCTGGGGCCAGCGCCAGAAGCGCCGCCAACTGGCGCGGGTTCACGACGCCAACGGATACCGGTCCGACTCGACCGTCGGGCCCGTCGCCCGGGCGATCATCCGGTCATTCGCCGAGACCGTGCGGGCCGACGGCCGGCTTCCGATCGTCATCCTCTTTCACGAAAAGGGCTTTGACGACCATCTGTACGCGCTCGTCGCCCCGACCCTCCGGGAGCACGAGATCCCCTTCCTCTCCACCCACGAGCTCGCCCCCGCGTCGGACCACGACAGCTTCCTGCCCGACGGCCATTTCACCGCCGAAGTGGACAAGCGGATCGCCCGCGAGGTCCTCGCGGTCATCTCGAGCGCTCGGTAGCGTCGTCGGCCTGCACAACCTCATCCTGCCCGGCGATATGAAGCTGATCCTCAATCAGGTGATCTACAAGCACCATTCCGATGTGGAGCCCTGCCCACGGGTCAGCATCTCAGGGGTTCAATGCGTTATGCTGATCGATCCAGCGCGAACGCATCCTTGATCAATTGCTTCACCGGCCCATCGACGTTGCCGGGGTCTTTGATCTTGACGTGGCGCATTCCCTTGCCGGCGCCTTGGAGTTTGCCGTGCGGATCATCAAGCTCAGTCCCGCGAAAGAATCCGAACGTGATGTGGTCCTTTGCCCCGGAGATGTAGCAAACGTCCTTGACCTTCCCGTAACAAGGTTGACTCCACTTGAGTTCTTCAGTGACGTTCGGCTCAACCTCGAAGATCGTCTTTCTCAATTTCTCGGCACACTTCACCAACTTCGGCGCAAGGCTCTTGAAATACAAATCCACTTTGCTTGCCGCTCGCGCCTTGGCCATGGTCTTACTCCTTCAGCGTATCACTTCTTCGGCCAGCGGATCTCACTGACGCCGACGAACTGGGCGAGCGATTCGACGGCGGTTTGTAGTTCCTTGCGTCGAGCCTTGGTGACCTTCACTTTGGGCTCCCACCACACGCCTTTGATTTCAAGCTCGCCGCGATCGCGATGGAGTTTGGGATCGAGTCGGCCGATCAATCGGTCGCCTTGGAGAATCGCCAGCACGTAGTAGCCGTAGACTCGCTTGGCTGCGGGAACAAATCCCTCGAAGGTGTAGTCGAAATCAAACAGACGCTTGGCGCGCTTGCGATCGCGAAGCACAGGATCAAATGGACACAGCAGTCGGATCCCATCGGGCGGCGGTTTGGATTTCGCCAACCGCTTCTCCCAATCAACCACAGCATACGCCTCACGGGGTTTCGATCCATCAGCCGACTCGACCAAGACCTCGCTGATCTGACCTTTCTTCAGCGCCTTCGTGCACCACGTCTTCGCATCGGTGAGACTGATCGCGCGGAGAAAAGCTGCGATCTCACTTGGTGTCCCAAAGACAATCCGATCAAGGGCGGTGCGGCACGCCCAATCGATATGTTCATCCTTGGGCGGGATTGGCTGAGCCAGAACATCAGCCGGCAATACGCGATCAGTCAGATCATAGATCTTATGGAAGTTGCGCCGAGCGGTGACGGCAAGCTGCCCGGTGTGCCAAAGAAACTCCAGCGCCGCCTTGGCGGGTTTCCACTCCCACCACGTGCCGGACTCCCCCTTTCGATCATGCTCAAAGTCCTTGGCCATAAGCGGACCTTCGCGCTCGATGCGTTTGAGCACATACTTGATCGCCTGATTCGGCCTCTTGCCCATTCGCTCGTTCCACCATGCATTGGCGCGGATGCGCTTGGCGGCCCGAGGAAAACGCAATCGCCAATGACAAAACCACCGGCTGGGGATGATGGATGCATCGTGCGTCCAATGCTCAAAGGCGCTGCGCCGTTTCTCAAGCAGTTGGGTCAACACCTTGCGATCGTAGCCTGGGAGCCGTGTGAACAACGTCAGATGATGGGCTCGCTCTAACACATTGATCGAATCGATCTGCACGTAACCGATGTGATCGATCAGCGTCATCAACGCCGAGGCCGATACCTTCCTGGAATGATGCGAGCACAACCCCTGCGCATCCAGAAGAAGCCGGCGAGCGGCTTGAGCGTCTACGGACGGCTGGCTCGGCGAGATCGGCAACGCGCGCTTGCTCTTTGTTAGCAGTTCAGGTTCAAGTTCACGTTCAAGGGCGGGCGAGTTGCCAGAACCATTCGCTGGTCTTCATCTCGCCGTCTTCTTCGCCTTCAATTGCGCCATAGAGCCGGTTCCCCTGCCGGTGGTACCGGATGCGTGTCGGGAAGTCGTGGTCAGCAGTGGAAAATACCACACGTTGGCCGTCGAGTCGAAGCAAACCAAGCGCGGTCGGTGGATAGCGCCCGCCCGGACTGGCGTAGTACATGATCCCCCGCGGCGTTTCCTCGATGCGCAAGAACTCGAAGGCAACGGTCACGCCGTCGATGATCGTGCGGTTGACGCCGAGCATCGTTCCCCCCGCCGGAAGCGTCCAGTGTTCCTCGCTGATCTGCCGGCCGTCGTTGTTGATCCAGGCGCCGGCGAGCCAGGCCAGTTGTGCCAGCTTGGTCGAACGATCGACGACGAGCCTGGCCGTCTCGTCATCCGTCGTCGAAGCCTGAGGCGGCGCTTCACAACCGACCACCGCCAGGCTGATCCCGCCCACGGCGAGTATGAGAATCCCGCTTCGCATCCAGTGGCGCTCCTTGTTATTGGCGAATCACTGAGGATCAACGCCCCGGGCATTGTACGCTTGCCGCAAATCATGGAATGGCAGCGGCTGGTCAGCGTCTCTCACCTGCGACCGGACTCACCACCGAAAAGGCCAGGAGACCCCCTATGAAGACCGATCGACTGTGGAAAGTGCTGGCGGCGGCGTTCATCGTCGCGTTGTTTTACATCGGCGGCGCCTTATACGAGCTGGCCGGCGGCGAACCGCTGACGCCAGCCGCCTACGGCCAGGCAGGGCTCATCGGCCCGGCCCTGACCGTCGATGCTGAGAACATCCTCATTACGTCCAGCGCTGACGGCAAGACGCTGTACCTCTGGACATTCGGCCGGCGGACGCTCAACGAACTGCGCCTGCCGGAGTTGGCGCGTGAAGTCCGCGCATATCCAAAGTGACTTACAACGCACGAGATTAGTCTTCGCCTGAGTCTAACTCGCTCAGGCGACAACGGGTGCGCTCCAGCACGGCTTCATAGTTGTCGTGGCTGTAGTAGGCATCGTGCAAAGAGTCCGAGATGGCGTCGATGAACCAGCGCATCTTCGCCTTGTCGGCAACGACCTGGGCCTGATCGGCCGCGGCGGCAGGATCGGCGTTCTCCCGCGCCAACTCGCGCAACAGCGATTCACCGCCCAGTTGTTCCACGAATCCGTGCGCTTGCAATGCATGCAGCAAGTCCTTGGTCGTGGCCGGCTTGTGCCGCTGGTGCATCTGGATCACCGCATCGAAAATCCGCCCGTGCTCGGGACGAAAGAACGACTCTCCGCTGGGGATGATCCGGCGAATGCTCTCGATGAGCGCCGGCTCGGCGATCATCGACCCGAGCACAACCTTCTCGGAATGGACCGAGTATGGCGGAACCTTGATCGCGCGAACTCGAGATACCGTCACCGCGGGCTCCTTGGTTGTGGCGCCACCGGCCGTTGGACGTGTGGGCAGGATACCACAGCAACCAGCGGCGCGGTGGAGGTGGCGGGTGGAAACCGCATTGAACGGGCCGTCGCAACTTGCTCGATGGGCCACGTTCACCGAACGCAGCTCAATACCCGGAAAAAGTCCCTTAGGAACCGCCAAACCTCACGCGACAGCCTTGTCAAGCTCAGCGACGAAATCCTTCTTGGCGGTCACGCCGACGAACTTGCGCACAATCTGCCCATCCTTGAAAAGGATCACGGTCGGAATCGAGCTGATGCCAAGCTCGACTGCGATGCCGCGGTTGGCGTCGGTATCGACCTTGCCGACCTTGACGCGACCGGCGTAGTCCTCCGCCAACTCGTCAATCGTGGGAGCGATGGTGTGGCATGGTTGGCACCAATCAGCCCAGAAATCCACGAGCACCGGCTGGTCCGCCTCGATCGCTTCGGTCTTGAAGTTGTCATCCGTAAACTCTCGTACATTCTCATGAGCCATGATGAAGCTCCCTATTTGGTTGGAGGTTGTTGTTGTGTGTGGCGGAGGCGCTGATTCTCAGCTTCCAGCGCGTCGATTCGACTCTGAAGTTGCTCTACTTCGGTTGAAATCTCTTCGCGCGTGAAACGCTGCGTGATGTGTTGCGGGCAGTTGACATCCCACGCCTCGACGTGGAACACGAACGCGCGCTCTGGGTTTCCCGCATATTCAGGATCGGCCAGGCGTTCCAGCAGCGCCGGATCGTCTTCGACCACTTCAGCCGTGCCCCAGATCTTGACACGGCGCTGATTGGCGTAGTCCATGAGGAAGATGACCGCTTGATTGTTCTCGCTGAGGTTGCCGAGGGAGATGTATTGTCGATTGCCGCTGAAGTCCGCGAACGCGAGCGTCGTTTCGTCAATTACCTTCAGGAAGCCCGGGGGTCCGCCTCGATGTTGAATGTACGGCTGACCATCGGCGCTGGCGGTCCCAAGATAGAACGAATCGCGATGGGCGATGAAGTCACGCAGATCGTCTGTGATCGTGTTGGCCCAACCCCGGCCGCGCTCCATGTTCGCATATCCGTTGCGCGATCCGAGTCGACTCTGCGCATCTTTGACGGCCGGGGTAAACGCGACGTCGCTGACAAATTCGTTCGTTACTTCGTTCATGGTTGTGACTTCCAATTCGCGACAGGCCGCAATAACTAGCGGGACGCAGAGACGCGCCGCCGCAGGAACGATCGCATCAATTCAGCAATCTCCCGGCCGTCTTCCTCCAGCGCAAAGTGCCCGGTATCCAGCAGGTGAAACTCCAGGTTCTCTAGGTCACGCTTATATGGATGAGCGCCCGCGGCTGGGAAGATTTCATCATTCGCGCCCCAGACGATCAACGTCGGCGGCTGGTATTGGCGAAAATAGGCTTGCCAGCTCGAGTAGAGCGGGGGATTGGAGCCGTAGTCGTAGAACAGTTGAAGTTGAATCTCCGCATTACCCGGTCGATCCAGCAGCCTTTGGGTAACGTGCCAATTGTCGGGGCTGATCGTCTCGGTGTTACGCACGCCGTTCGTGTACTGCCACTGCGTCGCGCCCAGTGTCACAAGGAATCCCAGCGCTTCTTCGTTTGTCATGTTCGGCTTCTTGTACGCGGCCTTGACGTTCTTCCACCACGCATTGTCGAGCCCCTTGTTGACGGCTGAGCGATCTTTCCAGTATTCCTTGATGGGCTCCCAGAAATCATTGTCGATCCCCTCGACGTAGGCGTTGCCGTTCTGGATGATGAGCGACTCGATGCGCTCCGGATGCGCTGCGGCCAAGCGAAATCCGACCGGTGCGCCGTAGTCCATCACGTAGAGACTGTAACGGTCAAGCCCGAGGCGTTCGGTAAACGTGTCAATGATCTGGGCGAAGTGATCGAACGAGTAGTCAAACTCGTCGACGCTCGGCATCGAGCTGTTGCCGTAACCCGGATAGTCCGGCGCGACAAGGTGGAACTCGTCGGCAAGGGCCGGAATGAGGTTGCGAAACATATGCGACGATGTCGGGAAACCGTGGAGCAGAAGGATCGTCGGCGCATCGGTAGGCCCGGCTTCGCGGTAGAAGATGTCCAGCCCGTCGATCTCGATCGAGCGGTGCAAGACCTGGCGGTGCGAGCTTGTACTGCGCACTTGATCGGCAGCGACCGGCATGCTTGGCGCTGCCTGCGCGACGTGCCGGGACAACGGCACCGCCGCCAGAAGCGCAATGGAGACGAGAAGACCGAGACTTGCGATTGTGTTGACTGAAGACTTCATTGGTTCACTCCTTTAGTGTTTATTTGCGTAGGCAATCAGTGCCGTCGATCGGCGAATTACACGGGTTCGTTTCTTACGCGGCGATACCGGCTTTGCCGTCTCCCCCGGCCACGACGCCGCCGTCGACCGGCAGAATCACGCCCGTCACCCACGAGGCATCGGCTAGGTACAACACGGCGTCCGCGATGTCGCTGACCTCGCCATAGCGACCAAGCGGCTGCATCGCGTGAAGTGCCGTGCGCTGCTCATCGTTCAACTCACCGTACAGCGGCGTGGGAACGATTCCCGGCGCGACCGCATTCACGCGAATGTTGTCGGATGCCAATTCGATGGCCAAACCCGTGGTGATCGCGTTGAGACCTCCCTTGGCGGCGATCGGCGCACTGGAGGGAATTTCCTTGACGCCGTTGAGGGCAAGGATCGTGGTGTTGTTGATGATCACCCCGCCGCCATCTTGACGCATCCGGCGCACCACCGCTTGCGAGATGAGAAAACTGCCGCGCAGATAGCCGAGGTATCCATCAAGTTCATCGGCGCTGTAGTCGGTGAACGGTTTGGCCTCAAAGATGCCGGCGTTATTGAAAAGCACGTCGACTCGGCCGAACCGTTCAACTGCGATATCGACCAGCTGTTGGCCGGTCTCGGCTTGTGTGATGTCGCCCGGTGCAATGGCGATCTGATCCGCATGGCCGAGCTTTTCGGCGGCATCGCGCAGCTTCGATTCGGTGCGCCCATTGAGTACGACGTTGTCGCCGCGATCGAGGAAGGCCTTGGCCACGGCAAATCCGATTCCGCTTCCGGCCCCAGTCACGATGACAGTTCTGGGTGAATTTGTGTTACTCATTACTTAGCTCCTTGTGTGTTTGAATACGTGTTCAGTTCGAGACGAGAAAGAGCCCGAGGAGCCTTCTCAAGCTCCACGGACCCAAGGAGGAGACCTCACGCGGTTTGATGTTCGGGAACCTCCACACGCGGGAAGTCCACATCCGTGTCCGCGATGTGGTTGAAGTAGTTTGAGAAGATGTTCTGCGCCACCGCGGCGACGATTTCGGTGATCTCACCTTCGGTGTAGCCGGCCTCGCGGACGTTCCGCAGGTCGTCATCACTGACCCAGCCGCGCTCGACAACGATTTGTCGTGCGAACTCAAGCGCCGCTTCGGTCTTTGGGTCGCGGCTGAGGCCCTTGAGGTTTGCCGCCAGTTCGTCGGTGTCTACGCCGAGCTTCGTGCCGATCGCGGTGTGGGCCGAGGCGCAGTACCCACAACTGTTCTCGCCGGCAACGGTGAGGGCGATCTGCTCGCGAAGTTGCGGGCTGATGCTCGCATCGCTCAGCGCCTTGCCGAGGCCGAGGTAGGCTTCGAGCGTGGCCGGCGACTGAGCCATGGTGGCCATGATGTTGGGCGTGATGCCCAGTGACTTATGCACGCCCTCCAGGAGTGCCTTGGCTTTGGGCTGGGCCTTGTCGAGATCGATTGGTTGGATTCGTGGCATGGTCTTGTCCTTTCAGTTTGGCCGGTTCAGTCCCGGCAGGTCGTTTCGATGATTCACTGCACGAACTATACAGACTAGTCTATTTATTTCAAGTTGATCCTGAAGTATATTGAAGAATTTTTCAGCCCGCTGCGTGGTGTCTCAGGCGCACCAAACGGGACATTGAGCACAAAACCGCATTTCTAGCCATTGAGCGCGGTTCTAGCCGAGTTCGAGCCAACTGGATCGTGCTCGGATTCCGGCCGATGGGCTTGAAAAAGAACAGAATGGTTTGTATAGTGTTAGTGAAGGGATTACTCACGAATGGCTGTGAGCAAGCGAGAGCAACTGGTCGAGACCGCCCTGAAGCTGTTTTGTAGCGGGGGGTTCCACGCCACCGGCATCGACCGGATCCTGGCCGAGTCGGGCGTGGCCAAGATGACCCTTTACAACCACTTCAAGTCCAAGGACGAGCTGATCCTGGCTGCGCTTCGACTGCGCGATGAGCGGTTCCGAAACTCGTTCATGCAGGATGTCGAGCGCAAGACGTCGGACCCGATCGAACGGCTGCTGGCCATGTTCGATGTTCTCGGCAAATGGTGCTCCAGCAAGGGGTTCACCGGCTGCACGTTCATCAACGCCTCCGCTGAGTTCTCGGGGCATGACGATCCAATTCATCAAGCGGCGGCCGAGCACAAGCGGCTTCTGCTGAACTACATTCGCCAGTTGACCGAAGCGGCCGACCTTGAGAACCCCGGCGAGTTGGCCGAGCAGCTCAACATGCTCATGGAAGGGGCGGTGGTGACGGTCCAGGTCACCGGCGATTGCAAGATCACGCAGCGCGCCCGCAGCGCCGCGGAAGTCCTGATCCGCGCAGCGATGCCGGCGACGTCGAATCACGCCTAAGGGTCCGGCCGCTTGCGGCTTCGCGTGTCGGTCGCTGCGCGAAGCGGCAAGCCGCAGCCGGGGAGGTCGCTGATTCCGGGGGCTGAGTCCGGGGGCGTTGCTGTTTGTGGGCTTGGACGTATCATGGCCGATCCGATCGGTGGGGAGAGGCATTTACCTAGAGAGGAGTTGCTCGTCATGCGGCGTGCGAAGATTTCAGTCATCGGCGGCGGGAACGTCGGGGCCAGTTGCGCTTTGTGGTTGGCCAGCAAGGAGCTGGGCGATGTGGTCGTGCTGGATATCCCAACGGCGGAGGGGATGGTCAAGGGCAAGATGCTCGATCTGGCGCAGTGCTCGCCCATCGAGCGGTTTGATGCGAAGATCACCGGGACGGCCGACTACGCCGACACCGCCGATTCGGATGTCGTGATTGTGACCGCCGGTATTCCGCGCAAGCCCGGCATGAGCCGCGACGATCTGATTCAAACGAACGTGAAGATCGTCAAGTCCGTGGCGGAGCAGGTGGCGGCGCATTCGCCGGAGGCGGTGATGATCGTTGTCTCCAATCCGTTGGATGCGATGGTGTATACAGCATGGAAAGCGTCGGGATTTGCGACCAATAGAATCGTGGGGCAAGCGGGCTGTTTGGACGTCGCGCGTTTTCGCACATTTATTGCGATGGAATTAGGCTGCTCGGTTGAGGATATTCAAGCGCTGCTGCTAGGCGGGCATGGCGACGACATGGTGCCGTTGCCGCGCTATACCTCCGTGCATGGGATTCCCGTCACGCAGTTACTGTCCGAGGAAAAGATCACCGCGTGTGTCGATCGCGCTAAGGCCGGCGGCGGCGAGATCGTCAAGCTCATGGGCACCAGCGCCTACTACGCGCCCGCTTCGGGTTCGGTAATGATGGCTGAGGCGATCGTCAAGGATAAGAAACGCATCCTGCCCTGTGCGGGGTATTGTGATTCAGAGTACGGCGTGGGCGGATACTTCGTCGGCGTGCCGTGCGTGCTCGGCGCTAACGGCGTGGAGAAGGTCATCGAGATCGATTTCGATGCGGATGAAAAGGCCTTGATGGACGAATCAATCAGTCACGTCAAGGACCTCGTCAAGATCGTGCGCGACACGTTCCCGGAGCTGGCGTAAAGAAGAAGGCATCAAGGCATCAAGGCATCGAGGCATCGAGGCATCGAGAAGAAACCCGTTTAGCCGACGGGCTTGACCCGTTGCGTGATGGAAGAAGGCACTTGGAGTTGGCGTAGGGTCCGCTGTGCGGACGGTTGTTCTGCGATGATGGAGAAGCGCCGCACGGATTGGTGTCCGGGGGTCCGTGGGCTTTGGGGGGATGATGCCAATCCAACCGCTTGGTTGTCCCAGGGGCTTGCGGGTAGGCTATGGGGCATGACGCTCTACACCCGCACTGGTGACGACGGCACGACCGGGCTCTTCGGCGGCGATCGCGTGAGCAAGGATGACCCACGAATTGCGGCCTTTGGAACGGTCGATGAACTCAATGCTTGCGTCGGCTTGGCGGCGGCGGCTTGCGGCACGAACGACGAATACGGATCGCAACTGCTCAGGGTGTTGGGCGAGCTTCAGAGCCGGTTGTTCGATGTCGGCGCCGACTTGGCCGCCCCGGTGGGGTCCAAGCACGAAGACAAGATCAAGCGAATTGACGGCGACGACGTGAAGCAGGTCGAGGCGTGGATAGACGAGATCGACGCTGAGAACGAACCGATGAAGTGCTTCGTCCTGCCCGGTGGAACGGAACTCGCCGCACGGCTGCACGTGGCCCGAACGGTCTGCCGTCGAGCCGAGCGCGAGGTCATCGCCCTGGCTCGCGCCGGACCGGTGAACGAGCAGTTGCGCATTTATCTGAACCGCATCAGCGATCTATTGTTCGCCATGGCCCGCCGCGCCAACAAGCAGGCCGGCGTCGCCGACGTACCGTGGACGGGCCAATGACTTCGCCGCAGACCCACGTCGTCACCGGCGCCTTCGGGTACACCGGCAAATACATTGCGCAACGTCTACTCGATGCCGGCCATGCCGTGCGCACACTGACCAACTCACCGCAGCGCACGAATCCCTTTGGCTCGCGGGTTGCGGTGCATCCCTACAACTTCGACGATCCGCCGAAGCTCGTCGCCGCACTTGAGGGTGCTGATGTTCTTTACAACACGTATTGGGTGCGATTCACTCACAAATTGTTCAAGCAGGCCGATGCCGTCGACAATACGCTCACGCTGTTTGAGGCGGCAAAACAAGCTGGGGTGAAGCGCATCGTCCACGTCAGCATTACCAATCCGTCGGACGATTCCCCTTTGGAATACTTCAGCGGCAAGGCGCGACTCGAACGCGCGCTGATTGAAAGCGGCCTTTCCTACGCGATCCTCCGCCCGGCCGTACTCTTCGGCCACGAGGACATCCTCATCAACAACATCGCGTGGATGCTGCGCAAACTGCCGATCTTCGGCGTGTTCGGCAACGGCCGATACCGCTTGCAACCCATGTACGTTGAAGACTTCGCCGACCTGGCGGTACACCAGGCAGCGCAATCACCCAACGTCATCATTGACGCCATTGGACCGGAGACGTTCACGTTCCGGGAATTGGTCAAGACAATCGCCCAGGCCATCGGCGTGCGCAGGCTCATCGTTCCCGTGCCACCGGCGCTGGGATTCGCGCTCGGTTGGCTGCTGGGCAGAATCAAAGGCGATGTCATCATCACACGCCAAGAGATCCGCGGCTTGATGGATGACTTGCTCTATGTTGATTCGCCTCCGGCTGGGAGCACGAAGCTCAGCGCCTGGGCGCGGCAGCACGCAGACGACCTCGGCAAGCACTACGCAAACGAGCTGGCCCGGCGAATCGATCGCCGCGCCGCCTACGAGCAGTTGTGACCGATCCTCTGCCCTGACTCCTAATTCCTGACCCCTGACCCCTGACTCCTGACCCCTGTCAGACCGGGTGATTAGCCCGCGAGTTTGGGGATTTGGACAGAGCGCGCATAGGGGCCGATCGCACCGTCAGGATGACCGTCCCATTGATGCTCGGCAACGCGATCAAGAACATGCTGAGCAATTTTCATAACATAAAGGGCCTCTT
>JADFGE010000326.1 GCA_022567855.1 Planctomycetota bacterium
CTCATATGGACCATCATCCACGAGCCAAGCGATTTCGACAAGCTGACCCGGCCGCGTCGCTCGCCCTTTGCCATGAGACGAGGCTTTGGGTGGCAAATCGGCTTCACTTGCCTCTATGAGCACGACCGGGGCGGAAGGGGCCGACGAACAAGAGAGGCGCAGCCTCGAAACGGTCCGACGTTTCTGGTGGTTCGATCGTCTGTGGCCGCGGCAGCGCGAAGCGATTGGTTAGGCCGTCTCGAAAGGTCGGCGGTCACAATTTAGTGGAACGATTAGACTGCAGACGTGAGTTGTGGACAGGACACAGGAGAAAGCCACGAGCGAGCGGACTCGCTCGTTCCGGTGTGGCGAGAGCTGCAGTCAGTTGAGCGGCCATGGCGATTTGCCGTGGGGGCAATGTATGGTGGGCCTTGGGTCATCGGAACGGGGATGGCAGCCTTCGCACTTAACATCTGCATCTGGCTAGCGGTGACAGGCGGCACAGCGTCAGTCACGGGAGTGTGGAAGCTACTCGTCTATGTGACCTCGACGTGGATCCTTGCGGGCATCGGCGTGTTACTGGTTGGAGCGCTATTGAGGCCGATCACCGCGCGACCGGTGACCAAGTTCTGCCGGGATCACCACGTGCTGAAACTGCCACCAGAACCACGGCCCCAGGTCGGTGAGAGATTCGGGCACCACCGGGTCTATCTGAGCGACAGCAATGAACTTCTGCTGGGACAGCAGCGATTCGCGGGATCGCGCGAACTGGCACGGGCCTTGGGGCTGGGCGGATTTGTTGGACTCTTTATCTTCATTCAGGTAGTGATGATAAATGGGTGGGTCTGGCAGATCCTGGCCGTTGTTGTGAGTCTCGGTGCGGTAGTGGCATGGATTAGGGCTGTTGCCACTCCGGTTCCGGTTCAATGGCTGGCAAGTAGCGCGGAGCAGCAGCGCAGGCTCACCATCGAATACGCGCAATTGATCTTTCGCAGATTCACAAGAGACATCGCTGGACCGGAGATGGCACGGCTATTTGTTGCTGAAGGCAAATTGTACTTGCATCTGCGAGATGGCGAACTCGTTTTACTGGCGACAGTCGGCTTCGGGCCTGCAGGACGGTGGCGATCGAGACGCATCGGCCGCGCCATTCACCGAATCGTTGGTGCGCCTGATCGAATCCGCTTCGAGAACGATCGGGTCGTAGAGCGACTGGCGGTGAATCGGGTAGACTCCCCGCTATGACGAGGGCAGAAGCGGTCGCTCCGGAGCAACACGAAACGCGCATCCTTGAAACGGTGCGGCGGTTCTGGGGGTTTGATAAGTTGTGGCCGTTGCAGCGCGAAGCGATCCAGGCTGGGCTTGAACGGCGCGATTCAATGGTGGTGATGCCGACCGGCGGGGGGAAGTCGTTGTGTTACCAGGTCCCGCCGATCCTAAAGCAGCGTACGGATATCGTGGTCTCGCCGTTGATCTCGTTGATGAAAGATCAGGTGGACGGTTTGCGGGCATGTGGCTATCCGGCCGAGGCGATCCACAGCAATCTTGACGCATCCGAGAAACGTGTCGTCTTCGATCGACTCAACGCAGGGGAAGTGCGGTTGCTGTTCGTTTCGCCGGAGCGCCTGGTCACGTCATCGTTCATCGACCTGGTCAAGCGGCTGGGCGTGACGGCGTTTGCCATCGACGAGGCGCACTGCATCAGCCACTGGGGGCACGACTTTCGCCCGGAGTATCGGCAACTGGCCATGCTCAAGCAGCGCTTCGGCGCCGTGAGTGTTCATGCCTACACCGCCACCGCGACGCCGCGCGTCCGCAGCGACATCATCGAGCAACTGAAGCTCGACGACCCCGAGGTGTTGGTGGGGAACTTCGATCGGGCGAACCTGAGCTATCGAATCCTGCCTCGGGTCGATTTATACGCGCAAGTTATCGAGGTGATTCGCAGGCATCCGCAGGAAGCGGTGATCGTGTATTGCATCTCGCGCAACGACACGGAGACCTTGGCGTCGGTGCTGAATGCCAACGGGATCAACGCGGCGGCGTACCACGCGGGAATGGATAGGAATCAACGCCGCACCACACAGGACGAGTTTGCGGCCGACCGGCTCGACGTGATCGTCGCCACCGTCGCCTTCGGCATGGGGATCGATCGCTCGAACGTGCGCTGCGTCATTCACGCGGCGATGCCCAAGTCGGTCGAGCACTATCAGCAGGAGACGGGGCGGGCCGGACGTGACGGCCTGGAGGCTGAATGTGTGATGTTGTATTCCGCAGCCGATTTCCTGAAATGGACGCGCCTGTTTGAGCGCAGTGCTGAAGAAGCTGAGGACGCGGATTCCCAAGCGATCGTCGCCGCCCAATCGGAATTGCTGGGTCACATGCAGGGATTGTGCAGCACGTTGCAATGCCGCCATCGAGCGCTGTCGCAATATTTCGGACAGGCGTACGAATCGCCGGATTGCAAAGCGTGCGATGTGTGCTTGGGCGAGGTCGAGGCCATGGCCGATTCGACCGCGATCGCCCGCAAGATCCTCTCGTGTGTCGCGCGGTTGGATCTGATGGATCAGCGCATGGAAACCGTTGTTGACGCCGTGATGCCGCTGCTTGACCTTGCCCAGCGCCAGAACGGCGGTTGGCTGCCCCACCCGGCGGTGGAGTACGTGGCCGATTATCTCGGCATGCCCCATATCCGGGTCTATGAGGTCGTCACCTTCTATTCCATGTTCAATCTAAAACCCGTCGGCCGCAACCAGGTCAGGGTATGCACGACGACGCCTTGTTGGCTCTGCGGTTCGGCCGCCGTCCTCGATGCCTGCCGCGAGACCCTTGGCATCGATCTCAACGAGACCACGGAAGACGGCGAATTCACGCTGACCGAAGTGGAGTGCCTCGGCGCCTGCGTCAACGCGCCGGTGATACAGATCAACGATGATTACTTTGAGGACCTCGACGGCGTGCGCACCAAGGCGCTGCTCGATCGGTTGAAGAAAGGCGAGAAGCCGAAACCCGGCTCCCAGACCGGCCGGCAATGTTCGGCGCCGTTGAAGGGCTTCGCCACCTTGATCTCGTCGGCCAAGACCACGGGAAGGGAAGGCGACTGATGCTCCGCGAGGAGGACCGCATCTTCACCAACCTCTACGGCGCCAAGGACTGGCGCCTCGAGGGCTCGCGCTCGCGCGGGGACTGGGACAACACCAAGGACCTGATGGCCAAGGGGGGCGACTGGATCATCGAGGAGGTCAAGAAATCGGGCCTGCGCGGGCGCGGCGGGGCCGGCTTCCCGACCGGGCTGAAATGGTCCTTCATGCCCAAGGAGCCGGACGGACGACCCCATTACCTGGTCGTGAATGCGGACGAGGG
>JADFGE010000035.1 GCA_022567855.1 Planctomycetota bacterium
GAAGCGCAGTACACCGAGCTAACGGCGAAAGTGTGAGGAAGAAGGCTTGAGGCTCGAGGCTTGAGTCGTTTCGGCGTTTCGACGCTTCCTCCCGTTCCACCCGGACCTTCCTCGCTCGCCTTCGGCTCACTCGTCAGGTCCGGCTTCCCTCGATGCCTCGATGCCTTCTTCCTTCAAATATACGCCTTGCGGTGATACACCCACCATTCGAACATGATCAGGGCCAGGCAGAATCCGACGGCCCACGGCCACAGCGGAGTGTATTGTGAGCCGTCGCCCCCGGCGAGCTGCACCCCGCCGCCCTCATGGGCCAGTATCTTCTCGGCCGGGCGAATATCCGCCTCGGGTTCGCTGAGCAGGTTGACGGCAAAGGCGCGGCTGTAGGTTTCGTCTTCATCGGGAAACGACCAGACGAGGCCATAGACGCCGGAGAGACGGATCGGCCCCCAACTCAGTAATGTGGGGTCAAGCGGTTGAATCGACCTGACCGACCCGTCCGGCAGATGCAGTTGAATGTCAGTGGCGGTGGCGGGAAGTCGGGCTGTCAGCGCTTCACCCGGCGAGAACCCCTTGGTCGTCAGCGCCTCGCCCGCATGTCCAAGGTAATCCACCGCATTGACGACGAACGTCACAAAGCTGCGCAGAAACGGCCAGTTGCTGTCCAGGGGATCGAACGCGACATGAATCACCTGCATCGGACCGCGGGCGACGGCCACAATCAACGGCCCGGCGCTCCCGTCGACCAGCACTTGCACATCGTCCGCCGGCTGAATCAATTTCGACTTCGAGACATACAACTGGTCGAGGCTGACGAAGCGAAAGATGGGATGCTCGTCCTTGACATCGAGAACGAGTTGGGGCTGGTCGGCGGCGTACTCATTGAATCCATCCAGCGGCGGCGTGGCCCCGAAGGTGAGATATCGCGCCGGCGGCATCAGCCCCTCCGGCGGCGCGTAGTTGTCCAGCACGACGACGTCGTATCGATCAAGCCCACCTTCTTGGGCGAGCACTTCGAACCGCTCGGGACTCAGAAGATCAATCCCGGCCAGCGACGGGATGCCTTCTAACACCATCTTTATCACGAAGCTGTCGGGTTCGACCAGGGCTATCGTGAGCTGTTTGGGCGGCGGAACGACGAGGCGCGCAACATTGTCCGCCAGCGCATCGTCTTCGCGCAGCACGGCCACTTCGATCACGGCCCCGCGCGGCTGCTCGAACGGGGTGAAAATCACGTTGCTGCGCTCCGGCACGAGGACGCCGGTGGCCGGGTCCGCCTGAGCGGCCCCGATGACGACCTCCTCGATCGCGCGAACCACCTCGTCCACCGACAGTTGAACGTCACACGTAACGGACTGGAGGTTGAAGTTCACGAGCGAGGCGAAGACCTCGACCGCGTTCGGTCGATCGTACGGCCGTTCGATCGAAATCGCGGTGATCGAGACGTTGTCGGGTTCGTCGGAGCCGATCCGGTGGTAGACCATCGTTTCGCCGCGCAGCACCTGATCATCGAGGTCCGCCAGCCGTCCGTCGCTGAACAGTTCCAACGTCGAATCGTGGGCTGTAAGCGCAGCTTCAGGGTCGACATTGGTCGCATAAGCCCTGGCCAACGTCAGCGCTTCGCCGATGCGACTGACGCCGTGGGTCGGCTGAATGAGGTCGATCGCGCTGAGCAGTTGCGGCTTGGAGTCGGTGAACCGCGAGACAACTTCGGCGTGATCGGCAAAGGTAATGACCATGGTCTCGCCGGCAGCGCTGCCGAACCAGCCTCCGCCGTAGAGCTGCTCGATGCGCTGTTTGGCGCGGCGCTTGGCCTCATCTAACCGTGTCGGCCCTTCGTTGACGTCGGTGGCCGTCATCGATGCGGAGACATCGATCAAGAAGACGGTCTTGCCGCCGCGGCGCGAACCGGCCTGGAGTTGCGGCTGCATTATCGCCGCCACCAGCAGAAGCAGGGCAAGAAGCTGAAGGAACAGCAGCAGACTCTTGCGCAACCTTTGGAACGGCGCGTTGGCCCGCAAGTCCTCGACCGCGCGCTTCCACAGCAACGTGCAGGCGACCGGTTGCGTGCGCCGCCGCAGCTTGAGAAAATACAGCAGGATCAAGGGCGGGATCACCGACGCAGCGAGGATCGCGCCGGCCATCGGGGTCAGCCAATTCACTTCAGCAGCCCCCTTCGACGCAAGTAGTCAAGCAGCAGCGTGGTCAGATCGTTGGAGGTGTCGATCGTCAGGTGCGAGATGGCCCGGCGGATGCAGAAGTCGCGAAGTTTCCCGCAATAGGCGTTGAGATTCTCCTTGTAGCGTTTGAGCAAGGCAGCGCTGACCGTGACCTCGGCGGTGTCGTCGTCCTCGAGGTCGGTGAGGCGCAAGTCGCCGGCCAAGCCGTGCTTGCCCGGATCGATCTCCTCGGGGCTCAGCAGTTGCATGCAAAACGTGTCGTACCCGCCGCCGGCCAGATAGCGAAGCCCCTTCTCGTACCCCTCCTTGAACATGAAGTCCGAAAGAATGATCATCACGCCTTTTCCCTGGCGGGTCAGGGCCACCGTGCGCATGGCGTCGTCGAACGCGCTGCCGCCGGCCGGCTCGAGGTTCAGCAGCCACGTCCCGATCTCCCGAGTTCGTCGGCGTCCTCTCAAACTCGGCAGCGGCAGCATCTCTTGCTGGTTGAACGCATACAGCGTCACCCGGTTGTTGTTGACCAGCCCGATATACCCCAGGGCCATCGCCAGTTGCTGGGCGTAGACGAACTTGTTGGGATTCCCCCAGTCCATCGAGGCGCTGCAATCAATGGCGATCAGCAGCGACAGGTCCTCTTCCTCGAGAAACAGCTTGAGGAAGAGCCGATCCAGCCGGGCGTAGATGTTCCAGTCCACGAAGCGCAGGTCGTCGCCGTGGACATAGTGGCGGTAGTCGGCGAACTCGACGCTGACCCCCCGCCTCTTGCTGCGCCGCTCACCCTGCAGTTTGCCCGCAAAGATCTTGCGCGACACGACATCGACCTGGTCGAGCTTGGCCATCAGCTCGCTGTCGATGAGATCATCAACGCGCTTAGGACGGGGTTTGGTTGTAACACCGAAGTTAGGCATGGGCTGCGGAGGAGTTAGGGGTTAGGTGCGATCATAGCCCCGCATGCATATGCGGGGGATACGCTCGTCGCAAGACTCAAGCCCGCGGTCTCGTACGTTGCGCAGTGAGCGCCAATTCCAGATTGCACGCGAACCGGGCCCGGGGACGGGCCGGCTCGCTTAGATCGTTGCGCGTTTCTCTCAATGCCATGATGCCTAGTCTCCGTCGAAATCTCGCGGGATCGTCTCAAGCAGCTCGTCGATGATATCGTCAGTGGTGACCCCGTCGGCCTCGGCCTCGAAGCTTCTTATCAATCGGTGGCGAAGCGACGGACCCGCCACCGCGCGAAGGTCCTTGAACGACACGGCATAGCGACCGGCGAGCAACGCACGCACCTTGGCTGCGCGAATCAGCGATTGCGCGCCGCGCGGACTCACGCCGACGTGAATATATTTGGCGATCTTCGGATCACAATGCTCACGCCCCGGATGCGTCGCCAACACCAGGCGAACCGCGTAGTCCTGCACGTGCGGGGCAACGACGATCCGCATCGCCAACTGCTGGGCCTTGATAATGTACGGGCCGTCCATCACCGGCTCGACGAGCGACTCCACATCGCCGGTCGTACGCGCCAGAATCTCGTTCATCTCGGGACGGGTGGCGTAGGGAACAATGACCTTGAAGAAGAACCGGTCGAGCTGCGCCTCGGGCAGCGGGAAGGTCCCCTCCTGCTCGATGGGATTCTGAGTCGCCAGAACAAAGAACGGCTGGGTGAGATGACGGGTTTTGCCGGCAATAGTCACGCTCCGCTCCTGCATCGCCTCCAGCAGCGCCGCTTGACTCTTGGGCGTAGCCCGGTTGATCTCGTCGGCGAGAACGAGCTGGGCGAAGATCGGGCCCGGGCGAAATGTGAACGTCCGCCTCCTCGTCACCTGATCTTCAACCACAACACTGGTGCCGGTGATGTCGGCCGGCATGAGATCGGGTGTGAACTGGATTCGAGAGAACGCCAAGGTCAGCGCGCGACCCAACGTGCGCACGAGCAATGTCTTGCCAAGACCGGGCACGCCCTCCAACAGCACGTGTCCGTTGGCGAACAGCGCGATCATCGTTTGCTCGACGATGAGATCCTGGCCGACCATCGCGTTGGCGATCTGGACCCGCAAGCGCTCAAAGACATCACGGAAAGCGGCGCACGCCTGTTGCACCGACTCGACGTCTTCAAAGGCAAGATCCAACTCGGACAGCGCGGCAAGCTCAGCCATCCGCGGAGTCCCCGCTTCCCTCTTCGGTTTCGCCGCGAGCACGACGCTTGGCCGCGAGCAGGCGCGAGGTGTACTCGCCCTCATCAGGCTGGGCTTCGGCGTCTGTGGGCGTTGGGGCAGACTTCGCCCGGCCGATCTCCGCCCCCGGCTGGCCGACGGCTTCCGATCCGACGTCGATGGCGGTTGAGGAATCAGCTTCACCCGCCTCGAAGCGAGCGGCGGCCTGGGCGGCTTTCGTCGCCACCTCGCGCCGCTTGGTGACGGAAGCCCGCGTGCGCTTCCAGGCCGAGACGGTCTCCGTTCCGACCTCGGCCCGGCGTCCGACGACGCGGGCCGCCGCCGCCGCCACCATTTGCCGATCAACCGAAATCCGCCGCGTCGCCACATCCAAAAGGAACAGGGCCGCCGCCAGGATCGTCATCAGGTCCCACGTGCTCTTGGGGCTCAACGGTAATTCGAGCTCTTGATCATAAAATAGATCGACAAGTTGGGGGTTCGCGCCGCTGAGCACCCGCCCCCCGGTTCGCTCCGCCAGCTCACGCAGGAGCGCCGCGTTGTGTTTCACATAACGAAACTCGCGCGGGTACGGCACCGACACCGCCGCCTGGAGGTTGCCTTCGATCGGTTCTTCCGCCGTCCCGCCGAGGTAATTGATATTGACGAGATACGCTCCGGCCTCGTCGGTCGGGAACTGCCCGCGGTATCGACCGGGCCCGGTCTGCTGAAGTAGCAGCGGCACAGCCTCGCCGTCCGGGCGCAGCACCACGGCGCTGGTGCGAAGAAAGTTCAGGTACGAAGCATCAACGTCCAGCGCCTCCACCTCGATGATCGCCTGATCGCCTTCCTGACGGGTGTTGACGGTCAGATTCGATGGAGCGCTGGGCCGCATCACCCAGCGGATCGACTGCTCCCAGAATGTGCGAAACCGCGGCCAACTCGCCCATCGGCTTCCCCACGTCCCCGTCAGGTCCGACGTATACGCAATCGACTTGCCCAAGCCGTAGTTCCAATGCGCGTAGATCGGATCGTTGCCTTCGCTGGTCGGACTGATGATGGGAATCTGGCTCAGCCCCTCGCGCTCGGCGGTGAGCACATACCCATCAACGCCCGGAACCGCGCTAAAGCCCTCGATCGGACCGGGCAACCGGCTCACCACGATCGGCTGGAACTCGCCTTCGACGATCAACGATCGCGAAACGAGCTGCGCTTCCTTGATGAAGATCTCCGGCAGCTTCTTGGGATTCTTGATGGGGCCATAGAACGTCCCGCCGGTGTACTCGGCGATGGCCTTCATCTTTCTCACATCCATCGCGGAGCCGTGCCCTGCGATGAGAACCGTGCTGATGGTGATGTTGGCGGCGAGAAAATCATCCAGCAGTTTCTGCCGCGGCGCTTGCGGATCACCATCGGAGATGATGATGACGTGCTTTTGGCCGGCGGGAAGCGGGTCCAATCCTTTAAGGGCCAACTGCATCGCACTGGCGAAGTCGGGCATGTCGCCCATCACCATCTTCTTGGCGGCGGCGATCGGCGCGGATTTATTGCCGGCCAGATCAGGCCCCCACTCCCAAACGACGCCGCCCATTCCGTAATCGAGGATGCCCACGTAATCCTGACTGCTCAGCGCGTCAATCGCCGCGATCGCAATCTTCTGTCCCCAGAAATTGCCCTGCGGCATCTCAGTGGAGTGCATGATCAAGGCCAGCGCCCCGCGCACCATTTGGCGGGTCTGCGGCGGATCAAGCTTCACGGGCAAGGCCTTGGCCACCTCGGAGTTGATCCAGCCCCCCGCCCCGAACGACTGGGGCCCGCCCAGCATCACCAGCCCGCCGCCGAGGTCGTGCACATACGCCCGCAACATGCGATCCTCATCGTCGGTGACGGCGAATCGGGGGGTGTTCGCCAACACCACCGCGTCATATCCGCTCAAGTAGACAAGGCCGCGGATCAAGGCCTCAGGATCCTCCACGTGCACGGTGATCTTGCTCTCGCGCAAGGCCTGGACCAGATGCTGCGACTCCGCCCCCGTCTCGTCAATGATCAGCACCTTCCCCTCGCCCCCGACGAACGTCACCGCAACCGCCGTGTTGTTGGCCTGAACGTTGTCTTGGGCGTCGGCATCCGGCTCGAAGTTCGCCCGAAATTGCAACGGCCCCGACTCGTCGAGACTTATGGTGACGGGTATGACGTTCGGCCCCGGCTGAAGCGTCACCCGAGCCGCCGTGCCCGGGTCCTCGCCGTTGAGATCCAACGGCTCGCCGTTCATGGTCAGCGTCAACAGTCCCGAGGCGTTGCTTTGACTGCGCAGGACGAGCTTGATGGTGGCCGATTGACCCTGGCGCGCTCGCGCGGGCGCGACGATGCGCTCAAACAAGACCTCGTGGGCGTGCTCGTACTCCAGCACCAGCACATCCACGCGAACGTCATTGGCCTTGGCCAGTTCCGCCGCGGCGAGCACGGAGTCAACGGTCTCGTTGCCATCCGACACGACGACGAAACGATTAGCCGTGTCGTCGGGCATGATCGCCAAGGCGGTTCGGATCCCAGCGGCAAGATTGGTCGCCGTCAGGTCGGGCGGATCTTGGAGCTCATCCGGGACGGCCGAGTAGCGGTCGGGCAAGGCGACGATGACGGGATCGCGGGCGACGGTGATCACGGCCAGCCGATTGTCGTCATCATTGTTCATCGCCGCCGCAGCGCGAACGAAGTCCAGGGCGAAGCGTTGCAACGGTTTCGGCACGGACAGACTGCGATCGAGGATAAGGGTGACGGTGAGCCCTTCGCCTCGCTTTTGCCAGACGGGGCGGGCCAGCGCCGTGCTCAGCAGGGCGATGACCACCGCACGTATCGCCAACGAGGTGTACGCCTTGCGTGGCGAGAGCCCGCCGATGCTGCGCCGCGCGATCAGGAAAGCCGGGATAATCAACAGCAGCAACAGCAGCCAGCCCGGCCGATCGAACTGGATAGGAAGATCAGCAAACATCGATGGCTCCTGGGGGTCTCGCGTAACCAGTGTACCCGCCGCGGCCGCTTCGTCCTTCCTTTGTTACGGCTGCCTTATGAGGGAGTTCGGATCACCTGCACCCGGTTGTTCCTTGAATCGAGGACAAAAACGCGGTTGGCGTCGCCGTCCACGGCCCACGGGGCGTGCAACTCGCCGTCGCCGGTCCCCGGCCGGCCGAACAGCCCGAGACATTCACCCGCCCGGGAGAGGCGCTGCACGCGGTTATTGCCATATTCACAGACCAGCAGCGAGCCGTCGTCGAGCCCCATCAGACCGTAGGGGTAAGCGAATTGACCGGGCCCTCGGCCGTACCCGCCGAGCACCCGAAGCGGTTTCCCCTCGGGATCGACCACAACGATGCGGTGATTGCACGCGTCGGCGATGTACAGCTCGCTGCGGTCGGAACTAAAGACCATCGCCTGCGGCCGGCTGAACTGTCCGACCTCGGAACCGTACGACCCGAAGCCAAACAGATACTCGCCTTGGGCGGTAAACACCTGGATGCGATCGTTACTGCCGCCGTATTCGGAAACGTACAGGCGACCATCCGGTCCGAAGGCGACGTCGGTGGGATAGATGAACTCGCCGGGCCCTTCGCCGTACCGGCCGAACCGCATCAGCTCGTTGCCTTGGTTGTCGTAGGCGATAACGCGCTGATAGTGTGTATCGGCGACGAAGACTCGGCCATCGGGGGCGACGCTGATACCGGTCGGCTTGCCGTTTTCGCGTTGCGGCATCCGCCATTGGAGTTGCGGCCGGCCGTCGAACCCGAACCGCTGCACGCGCGCCGTTTTGTCCACGATGTAGACGAATTGATTGGGGGCATCGACCGCCAAGGCGCGCGGGTAATCAAACTGCCCCAGGGAGATGCCGGGCGAACCGAACGTGAACCGCGTTTGGAGCGGTTGATGTGATTCACGATCGGAGGCGTCGCAACCGGTTACACCGAGCAAACATGCCGCAGCCAATGCGGCGAGTGTCGTCCCACGCCACGCTCGGCGTACAAACGCCCAGGCCAACACCGCGATCACCGCCGCCGCGATCGCCGCCCCGATAAGCACGAGTGAGGCGAACATCACCGTATCCGGTCGTTGATAGTGCAAGGCGTTCAGGACCGCCGCCGCCAGCGATCCCGCCCCCGGGGGTTGGAGGCGGGCGGTCACGGGAATCTCGCTCAGCGACAATGTGGTCACGACCGCCATTGTCCCCAAACCCACCGCTAGAAACCGGGGCCAGGACGATGCGAACATCCCGCCCAGGGTCTGCGCGCCATCGAGTCGGCGCAAGGCGGTCAGCTCGCGCGGCTCACGCACGGCCATCCATCGACCCAACAGCGCAGCGACGAAACCGAAGCGGGCCAGATAACCCGCCACAAGGATCGCCGGGGTCAGGTAAACAAGATCGGCGACGGTCCGACCGGGCGTAATCGACAGTGGAATGTTGTACGCAGCCTCCATCGCGACACCGACGATGGTGCCGGGCACGAGGGCGACGAAGATCCACCCCAAGGCCTGGAGATGCGCCAACGTTCGAACCAGCGGCCGATGATCCTGCCACGCCGCCGCCAGCCCAATGGCGATAAGCGCGCTCAGTCCGCCGCTGACTGCTGCGACACCCAATGTTCCCACGACCGCGCCGCCGTAGAGTCCGAAGAACTCCCCGATCTCATCTGCTTCGCCAAGATTCGTCGCGAACACGAGCACGGGTCCGAGCACGGAGACGAGCCAGATCGCGATTGTCGCGCCCAGTGCGCTCTTGCTCAAGCGCGATGCGCGCTTCGCCCCGGCTGGGGGCGATCCCCCAAGTACGAGCCAGATGATGACCGTGCCGAGGGCGGCGATGCTAAGGGCTGGAGCGGCGACTCGAAGAAGCGCCGGCACGTTCGCGCGCATGGCAGCGGCGGCGCGGAGCTCGTTGGCGGTCAGCTCGAACGAGCCCTTGTCGTTGTCGGTGGCGACGACGAGCGCGACCTGATGGCCGCGGTCGGTGAACTTCGCGATTGTCCCGCCGCAGGTGAACTCCAGGTCGTCGCCGTGGGCGGCGAAGACGACGATGCGCTTCGGCGCAGACTCGGTCATGGCGTCACCTCCTGGAGCAGCGAGAGCGCCGCGTCTTTGCCGATGCGCTCGGCTTCGGGCGCGAGGATGGCGATGCCGGGCTCGAAGCCTCCCTCATCGTAGGCGGCGGGCGGCACGACGTAGCCGACGTAGTGGTTAGCGTAACAGGCGACGGGCAGGTTCGGCACGTTCGCCCGGCCCCGAATGTCGCGTATCGTTTCGACGAACCACTCGCCCGGCAGGCCGAGGAGGGCCAGGCGCGGGCTAAACGAGACGGCCATCAGCTCCGGGTGGAGCGTGCTGGCGGCGCCTCCGGCGCTGCCTATGTCTTCCAGCGAAACGAGGGCGGCGCCGCCGCCTCGAGCGGCGACGTCGCGTTCCGTCCGGAAGCGGGTGACCTGCTCCATGATCGGGCGGCGCTGCTGCGGGTCTGGCGAGTCGCCGAGGGCATCGAGCTGGCGTTGCAGGCCGTCTAGCTTGGTCTCGTATTCGTCCCGCGACAGGTACGACTTCAGCGGCATATCGACGCGGCGGCTGGCGGTGCGGATACGGACGTTCTCGATCAGCTCGCCGGCGGTGACGGGCTTATCGACGTGCTCGCTCCAGCGGATGTTGTCGATCTGATGGTTGTTACCTAGAGGCCGCAGCTCCGCGATCAGCCGCGCGGCGGCGGCGCCGACGATAGTGCCGACGCGTTCGGCCTCCGCGAAGTCCTGGACGATCCAGGCGGGGTTGACGTTGCCGCAAGCGCCGTTGAGGAACTGGACGCCGATGCCGGGGAAGAGCTGCTGGACGGTGCGCATGGCGTAGCCTGGGTAGTCGGCGGAGAAGAGCAGGTTGGTGTGGTCGAGGACGGTGGCGTGGCAGGCGAAATTGATAGTAGCAGCGATGGGCGGCTGGAGCGGGTCGGGGTCGTCCAGCAGCAGGACGGAGAGCGTCGGGTCGATGGGCCAGTCTGGGTGGCGGCGGTTCTGCTGGACGGAATCGACCGTCGTTGCGCCGATCTTGAGCACGGCCGGCCGCCTCGCGGCGTGGGCCTCCGTTATCGCTTCCGCGATCCTATGCGCCGTGTTGTCGACCAGCGGGTCGTCAGGGCTGAGCATCAGGCCGACGGGCCCGGCGTGGGTGTGCGTGGCGGCGATGAGGATGTGGTCTTCCGGCAGCCCGGTGGCTTCGGACGCGAGCCGGCGGGCGCTGGCGACGAGCTTTCTATCGACGCCGACGAGGTCGCAGGCGACGATAGCCACGGCGCTGTCGCCGTCATCGATGACGATGGCGCGGGCGTGGAGGTCGTCGTGGACGCCCTGGGAGACGTCGGTGCGCGCGCCGTAGCCTTCCATCGCGGTGCCGACAGGCGGGGTGATGACCGCGCTAGCCGCGCCTGCGGTGAGGGCGCTAGTCATTTGTGTTTTTCCTCCAAGCGGTTGTGATCTTCTCGATTGCCGTGGCGATGTCGAATCTCATGGCGCAAAATCTATTGACCAGTTGTTCATCTCCTCCAGCTCGCCGATTGTCAGCGGCTTGAATGACCTCTCACTGGGCGTTACTGGCACAAGCCGGCGTTGTTCGACATGGCAGTCGGACACTTCGATTCCGGGACGGTTGCTGAGCGGCCCAATCAGGCGGGCTGAGTCTTCGCCTGGCTTGGCCTACTCGCCTAGTTCCGCCGTGCTGAAGTCCGTGCACTAGAGCAGGAGGTGGCGAGTCGTTGCAAAGGGAGAAGGAAAATGCGTTGGTGGCGCAAAAGGAAAGGCGACTAACTGCAAGCGCCTGAACATCCTGTGCGCACCATCCGCTCATTGTGTCAGATCCGTATTCACATCCTCGGGGTCGTCACTGGACCCGGGCACATCGGGAGCCGGCCCAGTCAACTCGCTCGTTATCAGCCGTCTTGCGCGGCCTAGATTGTCCGTGTAGGTCTCGTCAAGAATACGCGATGGGAGGTCGGTCAGCAGATTGACCGTCATATTCATGCGAGCTGCTACCTCTTCAGCAAGTACTTCGTCGGGTCGCGGTCAACGTCGTCTTTGTAGCGGGCCGAGCAGAAGTAGTAGAGCCACTCGCCGAACTGCGACTTCCCGGCCGCTTCCCCTCCCGGAACGTCCATGTCGCAAACCGGGTCTTTGCGAATCTCGACGACCATCGATCCGCCTCCTACCTTTTTGTTGCGACGCCGCAGATGTCCCACAACGGCAGCCGCTGCATCGTACCATCCAACGTGAGGCCGGCGTCGGCCAACGCGGCCCGCCACTCATCGACTTCGAACATCGACTCGACGGCGTGGGGCAGGATGCGATACATGCCACCACGCAGGCGGCCGATCGATGGCTCAGCGAAGCAGAAGCGGCCGCCGGGCTTGAGGACCCGAGCGACCTCGCGAATGGCAGCCTGCCAGTCCGGTACGTGGTGGGCGACGCCTGACTCGAAGACGGCATCGAAGCTATCGTCCTCGTAGGGCATCTTCGTCGCGTCGGCCACCCGCAGATCCACCCTATCGTCCAGCCGCCGGCGCGCCAGCTCGACCATCGACGGGTCGAAGTCGAACGCGGCCAGGCGCTTGGGGCGGAGCTGCTCCAGTATCAGCTTCGATGAGACGCCACGACCGCAGCCCATGTCCAGCACGCTGGGGTCGGGGGAGAGCTCAGCCCAGCGAATGAAGGCGCGCACCTCGCGCCGTTGTAGCCATGCTCGGAAGAGGCTGTTGACCAACCAGCGTTCTACCGCGGACATCTCTGCCATGACGATACTCCAACCCTCGCCGCTAGGTTTCGCAAGCCAGAGTGTAGCAGAGCGGGGGGAACGTCCACCATTGAGATGTAGCTGCCGATGGGCTCTTGACAAGTCATCAAGCGAGATGTATTCTTGAGCCAGTAGACCCCCACCCAGGGGGTATGGGTTAGGAGAGATCGATGCAGGATGCCACGCGGAAAGAGGCGCTGAAACGTCTCAGCTACATCGAAGGCCACCTGGCAGGCGTCCGGCGCATGATCGAAGAGGACACATACTGCGTCGACGTGCTCAAGCAGACCTACGCCGTCCGCCGCGCCATCGAGAAGATGGAGGCGCTCATGCTGGACGGCCATCTCCACACCTGCGTCGTCGAGGGCGTCCGTGACGGGCGCGACGAGCAGGTGATCGGTGAGCTGCTGGAGCTCTACGAGCTGGCCAACAAGTGACAATCATCAGCGCTTAGAACACAGGGGGCTTGGACGCCATGAAGCAGGTCAACGGCCATCATCCGGAGATGAGAAACCAACTAGGCTTTAGGGTCATCTTAAGCACGTTGTACGTGCTGGTCGTGGTCGTGCGTTTGTACTACATGCGGCGGGGTAGCGAGTCGGGTCAAACGATCTCAAGAACCCGGGAAGAGCGGCTTACCCTCCCCTTGGTAGCGTCTTTCAGCTTCCTGGGGACAATCGCGGGCGTCGTATACGTCTTTGCGCCGCAGCGGGCGAGGTGGGCTATGCTGCCAATGCCGACATGGTCGCGCTGGATGGGCGTTGGGCTCGGTAGCGTCTGTGTGCCGTTGTTCGCCTGGACTCATGATGCGCTTGGGAAGAACTGGTCCCTGGCACTGGTAATCAAAGAAGAGCACACCCTGATTTCCAGCGGACCTTATCGCTGGGTCCGCCATCCGATGTACACGGCGATCTTCTTACAGTCGATCGCCTCCTTTCTGCTATCCGCCAACTGGGTCATCGGCATATCTGGCCTAGGGACGAGCATACTGTGTGTCGCCAGAGTCGGCGAAGAAGAGGCGCTCATGATCGAGGAGTTTGGCGATCAGTACCGGGCCTATGTGGAGCGCACAGGGCGGTTTCTCCCACCCATGAAGGTACAGGCGTCAGCAGAGG
>JADFGE010000327.1 GCA_022567855.1 Planctomycetota bacterium
CACCTTTGCCCGCGGCAATGTAGGCATCGATGTCCTTGAGCATGGCCATGGCCTTTTCGTTCGCGCCGCCGTGCAGCGGGCCCTTCAATGCGCCGATCGCGCCGCAGACGGCTGAGTGCATGTCCGCCTCGGTCGAAGCGATGACGCGGGCTGCGAATGTGGACGCGTTGAAATCGTGTTCGGCATAGAGAATCAGCGAAACATCCATCACCTTGGCGTTCAGCTCGCTGGGCTTCTCGCCCGTCATGCACCACAACAGGTTTGCTGCCAAGTCGAGATTCGGATCGGGCTCGACCGGCGTCTTGCCCTCACGGCTCATCTGGCCGTAGCCGATGATCGTGGGAATCTGCGCGAGCAATCGTTTGGACTTGCGCATCTGAGCTTCGGGCGAGTTGTCCTCGCAATCGGGGTCGACGTGCGAGAGCAGCGATATGCCGGTGCGCAGGATTCCCATGGGATGGGCGTCATCCGAGCCGGGTTCACTGCGCGCGATTTTGCCGATCACTTCCAATATCCCGCGATCAACGGCGCGCATCGACACGAGTTCGTCCTTGAAGCGCTTCAACTCGTCAGCCGTCGGCTTGTGACCCACGAGCAACACGTGGGCTACTTCTTCAAACGTCGCGTGCTCAGCAAGATCGGCGATCTCATACCCGCGGTAGATCAACTCGGTCTGCGAAACCTGGCATATCTGGGTGTCGCCGACGGTCTGCCCGGCCAAGCCGCGCGTGTCTGCGGGTTTCTCGGGAGGTTTGACTTCGGTAGAGCTGGTCATCATCGGGTATCCCCAAGCGGTGGCAAGGAACGGAAAAATGCGTTTCGGCGCGAAGGAACACCGCCCGCACGCCACGCCTTTAGCAAACCGGTGGCCCATGGTAACCGATTCTTAGCGGGTGTGAGTGCAGCCCCAACCCCGCGTGGCGAGCCCTCCAACCAAAGACATGGCCGCATCACAACGAACTGGATCACGACGCCGAGCATCGGATCAGTTGGCGCGCTTCAAGACGACGAGTTTCGCCCCCGGCCCATCGACCGGCACGATCCGCTCATTGCAGAACCAGACCAGCGCGTCGACACCAGCCGACTCGATTAACTGGCATCACAAATTCCTTCGATTCCCCTCAACCACACCTTCTCTCTCTCCGCGAGGACCTTCGCAGGCACATCGTACGTGGACAGTTCGATGGCAATCTTGCTTTTGTCCGCTTTGTCATGAACCGTGAGTACGAACACCGCGTCGTTGAGATCAGGAATCGTGCCGACCAGGCGTCGCCCGGGTTTGATCAGCCTCGTTATGCCGTGAACCGTAAGTGAGTCCGCGAGGTTGAGTTCATAGGGTGAATCGAGGATAAGTTTTTCGCTGCCGAACAAACGCAACCATGTCTCCGATGCTGGCAGATCGATGGTCGCTGCGATGTTCGTGACTCGTCGCACTACGCCAGCGTGATTCGGGACGTAGTGTGACAGGATCGCCAGGAACATCGGCCAATCTTCAGCCGTGGCGTTGTATTCGCCGTCCCATTCCTTTTCCGGTCCCAAGCCTGCCTGTACGAGCCGCAGCACGGTCTTGCCGCCGGCGGATTTGAGGTGGTAATCAGTGGTGATATCGACGGACGCGATCGAATCTTCAGCGCCGAACGGCCCGCGATGCTCGGTAAACTGAAGATGCTTCGGCGGATCCCAGATCGTAATCGGCGCTTCGCCTTCACACTCCGGCCCCCATGAAAGCCAGATCGATCCACCCTTGCCGGGTGTGACGCGCGCATCGTACGGAAACCAACTCTTCAGTTGATCCGCTTCGGTAAGCGCCTTCCATACGTCCTCGATCGACGCATCGATCTCGATTTCAAGGTCAATCGTTCGGGATTGTTGTGCAGTTGACTGATCGGTCATGGTCGTAATTCACCTGGGATTGGAATACATGGACTTCATGCAGTTAGAGCTGTGGCAAACAGACGCGCCATCATCTCGTCCCATCGTTGTTGGAGCGCATCGGTTTCTTCGGTTGGCAAACCGTATGTGGACAGCCAGAGATTCACTTCCTTGTATCGGCGCCGTGCGGATCGGCGCCGTACGGATCATCGATGCGCACGCGGAGGAACGCGTTGTTGTGATTCTCGACCGTGGCGCAAAGATCATGGGGGCGTTTGATAATGTGGATCTTACCTTCCAGCACGTCGCCGGTGGACATCGTGAACGCATACCGATCGCCCGGCTTGAGCGCGCTAACAGTCCCCTCAGCACAAAGGCCATCGTCGCTCATCAGGCGATCCCAGGCTTCGGAAAGGCTCATTTGATCAAAGGTTTGCCTGGCGTGAACAACGATGCGCTTCTGATCACGGTGGTTTTCCAAGTAGTGCCTCAGACCGCGCAGCTCAAACTGCCAGCCGCGCACGGTGCCATCGTACTGATGGTCCCAACTTGGATCGGGCGAGAATCCGGTATGGACCAGGCGAAGTAGAGTCGTTGAGCCGCGCGCTTCAAGATAAAAATCGACCGCAACGGGAACCGGCGCAAACGTGCCCTTTGCTTTGGCCTCGACAGCCTGCTCCGGCGGCGTGGCGTCGATCCACACAAACTGAAGATGCGTGTTCTCCTCCCAAACCCGGATGAGTGATTCGTGTTTGCAATCAGCCGGCTCTTCACCCCACGTCATTACGATCGACCCGCCAACGCCCGGCTTGACGCGGGCATTGAGTGGAAACCAATTCGTCAATTCATCTGCATCGGTCAGCGCTTTCCACAGCGCATCGACCGGCGCTGCGATCTCAAATTCAGTCTCGATCGATCGGGTTTGTTGTGCCTCAGTCATCGCGAATCTCCTTGGAAGCGGCGTGGTCTTTCTCCTCCGACGTAGCTTGTTCGTCTGTCTTAGTGATTGTCGGATGAGCGCCGATGAGAAACCGCATGGCACGACCATCCGAAGCGTCATCGTTGTGATACTTCGCGATCAAGTTCGCGAATGTTTTGGCAAGCTCTTCAGTAAACGCATGGCGGTCTTTCGCCGACGCAAAACGAACATCTGCTTGAAGGGTCAGCGTGGCCAGCTTCTTGCCGACGTTCTTAGCGCGACGGCGCAGCACGATCACATCACGCACCATCCGCCAAGCAGAAGCCATCAGATAGGTCGATGAGAATTGATCCTGCACTTCGTCGGGCGTGTTGCCCAGCGACCCCAACACCTCCGGGCTGATCAGATAGGAACGAGCGGTGCGACAGACAATGCGCTCCAGGCAGTTGCCCTTTTTGCGTTCCTCGACCAGCTCGGTAAATCCCGCCTGCTCCAGCTCGCGAAGGTGGTAATTGAC
>JADFGE010000328.1 GCA_022567855.1 Planctomycetota bacterium
AAAGCGCAGCCGGTGGACGTAGTCCATCGAAAACGCAGCATCAATCGGCATCGCGGGGTGCTTCCTGCCGTTGCCGCCGATGGGTTTGAACCGCCGCTGCACCTATCTCACTCCTCGCTCAAGAACCACAGGCCCCCATATCGTCATCCATTGAGCTAATGTCGATCGACCCCAAGGATATGCGGCCAAATTGCCGCTTTCGAGATATTTACGGACCAAGGACGATCTCGGATGCCTCGTTTCAACGGTCTTGTGGCCACTGCCTATCGGGCTCATCTACGTCGCCCACACTGGAGAGCCCCCTTGCTGACTTACTAGCAGCGGGTGTTACACGCTTGTGACGATCCAGAGGCCGCTTGGATCGTCTTATTGGGTGCAACGGCCGCCAGTCGAGAATTCCTGCCCAAACGCAGCACTGGATGGTGGACGGCCGCGATCGACGTGCCATGTACCAATAGGAACGCAACGATCCAAGCCAAGGAGATGACCACGATGAAACGCTACGCACCCTTCGTTCTTTCAATGCTCATGCTCGCACTTATCGGCGACTTGACGTACGCCATCACCTCGCAGGAGGCCCAGAAGCTTCCGTCCACGCGACCGCAGACAGAGCCGGCGCCAAAGACCGTCAAGTGTTGGATCACGGCGGTTCAGCCGAAGCCGCTCTCGCCGAACGTCCGGCGGGGTCTGGAGTGGCTCGTCGCGCACCAACACGCCAACGGCGGCTGGGGTCAAGGCGAGGAGTCACAGAACATGGGCCAAGGCATGGCTCGTCTGGCCGCCAAGCCCAACGTCGCCGATACCTGCACCGCGACGCTTGCCCTGATTCGCTCCGGCAGCACGCCGAGCGAGGGATCGTACGCCCAGTCCATTCATCGCGGGCTTGACTTCATTTTCAGCCAGATCGAAGCGGCGGATGAAGAGTCGCTATTGATCGCCAGTGTCAATGGAACGAGAGTTCAACGCAAGCTCGGACCGCACATCGATACCTTCATGGCCTCGATCGTTCTTGCTGAGGTCAAAGGCCACATGCCGAACGAGGCGAGCGAGAAGCGACTTTTCGCGGCGCTCGATAAGGTGCTCAACAAGATCGAGATCAATCAAAAGGACGATGGCACGTGGGGCAACCAAGGCTGGGCGCCGGTGCTCGCGCAGTCCATGGCGGCGAAAGGCTTGAGCCGAGCGGCGCAGGCCGGCTTTGACGTCGACGACATGATTCTGGCTAAGACTGAAGAGCAAGCGCGCAAGCAGGTCGATGGGGCGGGTGGAGGCTTTGACGCGCCGGGTTCCGCGGGGGTGGCTCTCTATGCAGGCGCATCCAATCTGTCTACGCTTCAGGATTCGGCCAACCGTAACGCCCAGCGTGTTGATGAACTGGAAGCGATCGCCAAGAACTCTCCCGATGACAAAAAGCGCAGCGAAGCGAGGCGCGAGCTCGATCGTTTCGCCGAGGCTGAAGTCGCACGTCAACAAGTTCAGCAATCGATCGTCAATCGGCTTGAGGACAAGCAGTTCATGGCCGGCTTCGGCTCCAACGGCGGCGAAGAGTTCCTCAGCTACATGAACATCGGAGAAAGCCTCGTTCTCAGAGGTGGCGACGATTGGGCCAAGTGGGACGGCGGGATCACCCAGAACCTCAACCGGATCCAGAACGCTGACGGCAGTTGGTCCGGCCATCACTGCATCACCGGCAAAACCTTCTGCACCTCGACGGCCCTGCTGTCGCTGATGGTCGATCGCACGCCGGTTCCGGCGGATGCGTTGACCAAGGCTGACTGACTTAGGGCCTGTCAGCTCGATGACTTTCCACGCCGTGATCGATCCCCTTTGCTTGGGAAAGGGGATCTTTCTTTGGCTCGGATATCACATCCTTTGACGATGAGAAGATCACGCCATGAAGATTGACGGCTTCCTCCGACAAGCGCTTCGACGTGCGATGATCGTGTTGATCTTCGTCGGGTGTGAGCAGCAACGGTTACCGCCGGAGCAACAACCGTACGAGTCGGCTGATCTTCGCACGCGAATTGACGAGGCGAATGCCGCCGCTGTTGGATTTCTACTCTCGAAGCAGTCTGCCGATGGAGCCTGGCGATCGGATACCTATGGCACGCTCACCGATGGAATTACACTGACGCCACCTGTGATGAAGACACTCATGTTCGGTCCACCCAGTGACGAGGCGCTCGCGGCAGTCCAACGGGCCGCCGAGTACCTGCGCAGTTGGGTCAACGATGACGGTATGATCGAACTTCAAGGCCGAGCGCCCGATTTCCCTGTGTATTCCGCAGCGCTTTCAGTGATCGCCTTGAGTTGGCTGCCCATGGAAGGTTTCGTTGATGCACGTGACGCATGGCTTTCGTTCCTGCGTGAACATCAATTGACTGAGCCGCTTGGATGGGATCGAGTTGATCCTGCCTTCGGCGGATGGGGGTACTCCGTCTTTCCGCCACACAAACCACAAGGAACGGTAGTCCAGCGACCACCTTTCGATGCTGACCTCTCGTCCACGATGTTTGCGATTGGGGCGCTGCGACTGGCTGGTGTGTGGGTGGATGATCCGGCCATTGAGAACGCACTCGTATTCGTCAAGCGATGTCAGAACTACAATGAAATGGGCGGTCCGGTCGATTCGCAATTCAACGACGGTGGGTTCTTCTTCACACCCACCAACGATATGCAGAACAAGGCCGGTATTGCGGGTACTGACCGCGAAGGTCGATTGCGCTATCACTCGTACGGTACCGCGACCGCAGATGGGATTCGCGCGCTGTTGCGTTGCGGACTTCAGCCGGACGATCCTCGCGTTGAGGCCGCTCGCCGATGGTTGGAAGATCACTTCTCGACGACGACTGTTCCGGGGGTGTTCGAGCCGATGCGCGAGCAGGATCGCGATGCCGCGTATTACTATTACTGTTGGTCGGTCTCGCACGCATTCCGCCAGCTTACGATCACGACGATTCGTCAAAATGGGCGCAGTGTGAATTGGGCGGATGATCTTGCCAAAGAGCTCCTGCGTCGGCAGCGCGACGATGGCAGTTGGGCCAATCAGCATTCGTTTGTGAAGGAGGATGATCCTCTCATTGCCACGACGCTCGCCGTCGCGGCGCTGGCCAACTGCCGGCAAATCTTGTGGCCGGACTACGAATAGGGTTGCACGTTGCGCTTGACCGCGGTTGGTTGCCCCGATAGTGTCGCGCCCCCACGCCCCGGAGGCGGGGGTCCGGGGGTCCGGGGGGCCGGTGGAGGCTCAACGTGTCGATGACCTATTCCAAATATCTCAAGCTCGATGAGCTGCTGACGCTTCAGCAGCCGCTGGC
>JADFGE010000329.1 GCA_022567855.1 Planctomycetota bacterium
GACCTGAGGCGTAGTGTTGCTGCAGTTGATCCAAGGCGTCCAATCCTGCGGACGGACCCTCGCGGACGATACGGTTCACGACCACGCCCATGTTGGCGGCAAATCGGGTGGAGGCATCGATCTTTGAATCCGCGGTGATCTGCCCAAACAGCGCGTCGGCCGCCTCGAACTTGCCGAGCCGAGCCAGCGCCAGCCCGCCGTACAACTGCGCGATGCGTATCGTCGCCCCTTCGAGCCGCTCGGCCAAGGGGACGAGAAGCTCCGCAGCCAGCGCGTAAAGCTGTCGGCGGCGATCGGCATCGCGGTCGTTGAACTCGGCATGTAGGAACGCCCCGATCCCGCGAAAGAACGGAATCCGCCGATCACGTTCCTCATCCGACAGTCTTCGCCGCTTCATCTGCGCGGGGATGGACTTGGCGTAGTCCGGCGTGGATTCGATTTGTAGGATCACGCGCTCGATATCCAGCTCGGCTTCGGTCATCAGCTCGTTCATCTGTCGCGCTACCCGCTGGGCTTGAGCGTGCTGCGATGGCGATGTCAGTCCGAACAGGCGGGTGAGCCCCGATGCGTCCAACGGCAGCACGACAAACAGCAAATCCGCCGCTTGATCCGCCAGCCAGCCCGGCCGGCGCAGGTCGTCGGTGTACGCACGAATCAGCTCGGCCCGAATCTCCAACACACGTTCCGCATCGGCCAGCCGTTGTGTAACCGAGCGCTGCGGCTCATTGACGAGAATGCGCTGCGCCGTGATCTGATATTGCGCAGCCTCGATGCGATCGCTTGGCGGATGCGATGCGATGTACTGCTCAAGAATCTCTGCCAACCGAAGCTCACTGAGGCCTCGAAGGAACCGTTCCTGATCGAGTAGATCCTCCAGCGATTGTGCGCTGACGTTCGTCACAACTGCTAAAACGAGCACACAAACCCTGACGCCCAGGGATACCAAGCCATGGGTCTGCGTCCAGGGAGTGCGATTCTTGTCAAACCGTCGCGTCATCGCTCATCTCGGCTTGGCGAAGGTGAGGTTCGTGTAGCGCGCCCGGGCCGCGGCGTTGAACGCTTCCATCGCGTGCTCCCAGCGCGTCGTGCGCATCGGCTCGACGATGATCGGATGGTCCGAGGCGAACAGTCCGCCCGGCGCGTGCGCACTGATCCGCCGCTCGTCGAGAAAGTGGAACAGATCCTCAAACGTGGCCGGCGGACGGTATGGACCGCTCAATTCGATGCTGTACCCGTCGTCGCCGATTTGCGAACTTCGGACGGTGATGCGCAGCGGCTCCTCATCCAGCTCAAACGGATCGAGCACCTGTGCCCCCGGCTGTCGTTGCGGCAAATCCAGCCGGTAGATCTCCTCGCCCAGCTTGAAGTCGGTCACGGTCAAGAAGTACATGAGCAGCAGGAATACGACGTCGATCATCGCCACGAGGTTCAATCCGATCCGGGGGCGGTCTCGGCCTCGGCGTTGCCGAAGGCGGGTGTGCTCGATCAGCGTCTCGCCGGCGGCAAAGGTCGGCTGAGGCTGGTTCGGCGCGCTTGACGGGTCACTCGGCACAGGTCAATCCTCCCTCACGACGACCAGATTGACCCGCGCCGCCGCCATTTCGCGCCCCGACTGCAGCGCCGCCGTGGACACGGCCTGCATCACCGGCTCCACCCATCGGTAGTGCGTGCTTGCATCGGCCCGCAGATTGACGCTCAGCCCCGGGTTATTCCGGTACATCGAGGCGAGCCGCGCGGTCATCGCCGCAATGCCGTGCCGATCCGCCGCGTAGGACTGCCCGCCCAATCGGTATTCGAGAATGTCTCCGCCCGGCCTGGGCACGACGTTGACCACCACCCGCTGTTCGTCCCCGGCCAACTCGCTCATCGGGTCCGTCGGGGCCGGCAGTTGAAGGTCCACGTTCTCCAGCTCGACGATCTGCGAGACGAGCACGAAGAACACGATCAACAGGAACGTCACGTCGATCATCGGCGTGAGGTTCGCCTCAATTTGGGCCGGGCCTCGCTTGCACGCGATACTCATGATGTCTTGGCGTCAAAAAAAGGAAGCGACGTTCCGCTGGGAACGCGATGGAACCCGACGACCGGTCCCGGACACGTCATATAGGATTTCAGGTTTCGTGTAACCAGCATCCTTTGGTCTACGTGTTGGTTTTCCCATGAGGCTTGAGTTTGCTCGTGGTCGCCGCTTCGGTTGTGGGCTTCGGTCGAAACTGGTTGAGCAGCTCCTCGGCCCTGAGCGTGGCCTCGGTCGTCAGCTCGTCGATCTTGTTGCGAATGATGGCGTAGCCGGCGAGGGCGGGAATGGCCACCACCAACCCCCAGAAGGTCGTGGTCAAGGCGGTGCCGATCCCGCCCGCAAGCAGCACCGGATCGGCGTTGCCGCCGGCGGCCACAATTGATTGGAACGCCAGGATCATGCCGTAGACGGTCCCGAACAAGCCGATCATGGGGCTCACCTGCCCCAACACGTTGAGGTATTCGATCCGTCGCAGGCGGATCGTCGTCAGTTCGTCGGATGTTTGTTCCAGGGAGCGTATGACGGCGCTGAAGCCATGGTTCGCCTGGCGCAGGGCCGCGTGCAATACCTGGCTGAAGAAGCTCTCGTCCCCACGTGTCAGCTCCATCGCCTCTCGATATTTCCCCGCGGCCAACAGGCGCTTTGTTTCGGCGACGACACCCTCCGGCACGATCGACTTGCGCTGGTTGGTCATGGCCATGTGACCGATCAACCCGATGCTCAACATCGACAGCAGCAGCAGGAACCAGATGATGAAGCTGCCGAGGATCTCGACCGACTTCTCATTCGTCACGGGGTTTGTCTTGCGGGCGATGAAGAACATGTCCGCAAAGCTGCTGGCGCCGGCGGATTCGCGTACGCCGCTGGTCGGGTCGTCGCCTTGGGCCGTCGCGACGGCGGTCACAGCGAGCACGCATAGCAGGCCGACCAGGATTACAAGCAGCGCCGATCGTATTTGCACGCGGTATTTTCGACTCAACGGTGAGGCCCTCTGTGATCGTGGGGGAGGCCCCGCTCGGTGGTGGGATCATTCATCGAGTGTCCCCAGCCGTCTTCGGGCTCGCTTGAGGACCTCGGGTTGCCCCTGTGCGGTCGCGGTTGCGATGGCCCGTTCCAAGAGGCGCTGCGCCGTACGTGGCTGGCGGTACACCGTTTGGTAGATCGACGCCGTCTCGATCAGGCTCGGCGCGGCGAAGCTCGAACCGCCAAACAATACCGCGCACCTGGCGAACATGACGGCGGCGTCCCGTTCCCGCCCCACATCGGTCAGCGCCATCCCATATTG
>JADFGE010000330.1 GCA_022567855.1 Planctomycetota bacterium
CTCCGCGGGTCGCTCGCCCACGGCTGGGGTTCGTCGCGCAGTGTACCGCAGAGGGTCACTTGGCAGTGTGGAGTCACACCACCAATGTACAGCTGTGGGAAGGCTCCCCCGCCGGCAAGGCCCTAGCCGATACATCCAATGTGACGTGCCGGCAAGCGAGCCTCTTCTGTGTCTGCCTTCTCCTCGGTGCGGTAACGACGCTGGCCGTGGCCTGGAGCTGCGCCACATGGAGCGATCTGGAAGAGCAAACGCCAGCGGCGAAACTCATCCAAGCAATGCCTGACAATTGGTGGCTGCGTTTCTCTCGTCACCGTGGATTCGGAGCGAGACGGTACGAGATTTCCGCGTTTGTCGCTCGCGTGGATGGGTCGGGAGATGCGACGAGCACCCACCTTACCGTTCAAGAGAGCGGCGGGTATGTAACGGTTTCCGGACTCGTTGGGCTACATCTCATCGAGTCACCGTACACACTTCATCTTCCCATCGATGACCCATATTGGAGTCGCCTCGCCGACCTCTCCAACTTCGACAACCAAAGCGGAGACTTCGTGGATGAAGAGGGCGCCTTCGGCTGGCCGATGCTCGCGATGTGGTGTAGCTACAACACCAAGACTTGGGTAATAAAAGATGACGGCAAGAGAACCTGGCAACCGGCGCGAAATGGGTCGCTCCTTCAGCCCTCTGCCTCCTTACAACGTCTGCTGCCGACCGGTTTAGGAGATCGCCCACTACCGTTACGACCGATCGTGATCGGGTTTGCGGGCAATACGGCTCTCTATTCATTCGGCTGGTGGTTCGCGCTATTCGTCGCCAAGAAAACGAGGCGATGGAGGCGGCGGGCAAAGGGACGATGTGAACACTGTGCATACGATCTACGCGGAACATCAAGCGATCGCTGTCCGGAATGTGGGAATGTGAGCGTACTGCGCTGAAAATTGCACCCGGGGATGGGAATCCCCGGGCTTTGGGGAGGCGAAAATAAGTTGCGGGCGGCTTACGCTGTGACCGTCACTGCGGCGCAGACCTTCTTTGCAGCGTCCGCTAGATCGGTTGCGGTGGTCATCGAGGGAATCTCACGGCGGGCGTCCTCGAGAATCCGCCGGGCTTCTTCAACGTTCGTCCCTTCCAACCGCACCACCAACGGCACCTTGAAGCCGACTTCCTTGGCGGATGAAACAATCGCGCGGGCAATCTTGTCGCACTGCATGATCCCGCCGAAGATGTTCACCATCACCCCCTGCACGCGGTCATCGCTCAGGATAATGCGAAACGCCTCGGTGACAGCTTCCTCGGTCGCACTACCCCCGACATCCAGGAAGTTGGCCGGCTCGCCGCCGTGCAGCTTGATGATGTCCATCGTGGACATGGCCAATCCCGCTCCGTTGACCAGACAGCCGATGTTGCCATCCAAGGCCACATAACTCAGCCCGAACTGATTGGCGCGAAGCTCCGATTGATTCTCCTCGCTCGGGTCGAACATCTCAGCGATGTTCTTGTGGCGAAACAGCGCGTTGTCGTCAAAGGTAAACTTCGCGTCGATGGCCAGCACCTGGCCGTTGGGATATTCATCCGTGGGCGGCGTCACAATAAGCGGATTGATCTCCGCGAGACTCGCATCCGTATCGAGAAACAGCTTCGCCAACCGCAGCATGATGTTGACGGCCTGACCGACCTGCTTTCCCTTGAACCCGAGCTTGAACGCGAGCTGGCGGGCCTGAAACGGCTCCAGCCCCAGCAGCGGGTGCATCGGCATCTTGTGAATCGCTTCGGGGTTCTTCTCGGCGACGGCTTCGATCTCCACGCCACCCTCGGCTGACCCGATCATCGTCGACGTGTTGTTCGTCCGATCGATGGTGATCGCGAGGTAATACTCCTTAGCGATATCGACCGCCGCGGCCACGAGCAGTCGCTTCACCTCCAGGCCCTCAGCGCCGGTCTGTGGCGAAACCATGCGGTTAGAAAGCATGAACTTCGCCGCTTCGTGCGCTTCATCGGCGGAACCGACGAGCTTGACGAACCCAGCCTTGCCGCGCCCGCCGGCATGAACCTGCGCCTTGATCACCACCTGATCGTGACCAGCGTGCAGCAGCTCCTTGGCCGCTAGCTCCGCCTCGTCGATCGTTTGAACCATTCGCCCCGCAGGCACCGGCACCCCAGCCTCGGCCAAAAGATCACGTGCTTGATATTCGTGAATTTTCATGGGAAGGAATCAACCACAGATGCACACAGATAGACACGGATGAGATTCAGACGCGAACAGGATACCGGAAAATGCGCCGCCTCGCTCCTTCCCTGACTCCTAATCCCTAATCCCTGACTCCTCCACCCCTACATCTCCCGATACTCGTCGATCAGGGCCTTTACCGCGTACGGCCGGGGAATGTCGCGGACCTCGATCTCAATCCCGTCCTGTCCCGAACTGGATATCCCGATATAGCCCACGTTGAGCAGCCGCTGGAGGAACGATTGCTTGATCGCGACGTTGCGCACATGATCGTGCAACACTTCCGATGTATGTCGGCGAATGATGCCCTCGTGTCGGATGGTGCGTTTGTTGGAAATCGTCAACTTCACCCACAGATGCGCCGTGACATACCAAACCACCCACCACCCAGCACCTGCCAACGTAATAACCAGCCCCACCCACGCCAGCCATACGCCGACCTTATCCGAGGTCTGCGAAAAGATCGCTAGCGCAATGCCGCCGACGAAGAGCACGGTAATCGCCAGGAATCGAAACGGATGTGCGCGGAACATTGCTGGATGAACAACGCTGATGTCCTGTTCCGGACCTTCATCGGGCGGCAGTCCTTTGGCCTGCGGGCCGTGCGCTTCGGGCACACGGTTCATGTCGCCGCAATACGGGCACGCGACCTTCCCGCCGGCCTGTTCGTCTTCAATATCGAAGGTTCGTTCGCAGTCGTCGCATTCGATCGTGATCATCGGACAGTCCTCCGCTTGGAACCGGCCCCGGACTCCTGCTCACTGTAGCGGCTACGGCGCTTATTGGCTTTTCGTGAGATGTCCGTATTTGACCTGCATCGGACACGACGCCATACCTTGGTGCCTTGGCGCCTTGATGCCTTGATGCCATGGCGCCTCGATGCCATCAGCAAAACGGCCCGTCGCTCCCGTCGCCCCGGCGGGTCAAGCCCGCCGGCGAAACACAGCGATTGAACTCTTCCCGAATGCCTAATGCCTGGTGCCTATTGCCTTCTTCTTCCCCTCGATGCCATGATGCCACTGTCTTCGACGCGCTCGCCTTTGGCTCGCGGCTAA
>JADFGE010000331.1 GCA_022567855.1 Planctomycetota bacterium
GATCTCCAGCCAGCGCTCGTTGGCATCAGACGCGATTTCACCGAAGTCCAGGTCGATCGCGAAGAGGCCTTCGACAAGATCGAACGCCTGGGCAAACAGCGTCGGGCCGATCTGGTTCGCGCCGGCGGCCGAGTCGAAGAGCTTGAACGTCAGGTCGGCCAGGCCGTCATAGGGTTCATCCGACCACAAGAGTCGGCCCTGATACGTAAAGGCGGTACTGGGGGGTGACGCTTGCTCTTCATCGCCGCCGGCCCCCAACATCGCGACCGCGAGAACTCCCGCGCCCGCAATGGCGATCAACGTCAGAAGCTTGTTCTTCCTTCGCATAGTCATTTTCTCTCTTGTTCCAAACGCTCAGTCGTAGTGGGCCAGTGTATGACGTGGTAACAGCAGATGGCGTGCCGCACTTGAGGCCATTATACCATGCCGACCACTCGCAACGTAAGAAGAGACGAACTGATCCGCCCGGCGCGCCGTCCGCGTGCGGCGGGTCAAGCCCGCCTGCGAAACAGGGCGCTCAGTGTCTTGCCTAGTGCCAAGTGCCTAGTGCCTTCTTCTTTCGGTCCTTTGGGTAAAAGTGGAATTATTAGGTGTCGCACGTTCAGTCTCTTTGCTTGAATCGAGATTTCCGATATGGCTTCGTCAGGGGTCGATCGCCCGACCATTGGCATCCCAGTGTAGAACCTCCCCACGATATTCAAGCCCAAATTCTGAGTTTCGCGCGTGGAGTGAGTAGGTCAGGGGCGGACGGTCCGGTGACTTGCTTGTGGCCGTCAGTGATAGCGAATCCCGGCGCGCCGGGAGGCGTCGGCGGGGTGGTGACGGAGCGCTGATTGTGTTTGAACGTGAACCGGGGCGACATCCCGATCCCGATAGAATCGGGACGCAGAGCCGCAGGTGGAATCGGGAGCTCGCTCGCAGGATTTGCACGCAGTGCGCTGTTGTTAGGCGCCGATGGCGAGGCGTTGGGCGAGGATCGTAGGGAGGCCGGCCTTTTCGGTGGCCAGTTGCGCGGCGACGATGTCGTAGTCCTCACGATGCACCGTGAACGTACCGTGCACCAGATCAAGGACGGCGAAACTTGCGCGTGGATCGGCATCACGGGGTTGACCGACCGAGCCAGGATTGCAGATGTAGCGCCGTTGCATCGAGCGGGATCGACACGCCGTCGCGCGGCGCGTACGCCACCACCTCGCGCGAGGTCAGCGAGCCGCCTCCCTTCGCCGCCGGCCCCTCGAAGACCATGGGCACGTGGGTATGTCCGATGAGACAGATCGGCCGGTCTACGCCGAGGAACGCGTGGGCGGCGATCCGGGCGTCGTAGATATAGTCGGTGGGGCCGGGGACGGGGCTGTCATGCACACACATCACCGACTCGTGCGGATAGTCGATCGCCTTGAGCCGGCTCAGCGCATCCATATGAAGCGGCCCAAGGACGCGACGAGTCCAGATCACGGCTTGGCGGGCCGCACCGTTGAACTCGAGTTCACGCTTGGGGTTGATGACGGCGTCGTCGTGATTGCCGCGCACTGTCAGACTACAGCAGCGCATCACCAGATCGATGCATCGATCGGGCAATGGACCGTACCCGACGATATCGCCGAGGCAGATGATGCCGTCGACATCAAGCTGGTTGATCCGTGCCAACACAGCCTGCAAGGCGTGCAGGTTGCCATGGATGTCAGAGATGACGGCGAAGCGGCTCATAGTCGGCACCGGACAAGTACACCTCCGCGCGGGCGTGCTGAGCGCGCGGACTGCGCAATGGTCACGCGGCGAAACGTTGACACCCCCGGGCCTCTACGGCATACGTTCTATCGGAATACGAACGTCACAGTTACCAATGTTCGTCGAATGAATCACAGATTTTTTGCGTTGTTCGACTGCGAAGCTCACAACGGGCCTCAAGTCGGCAAAGACGGCGCACGAAACCAGCCGCGCGGTATGTCAGTCGATTTGGGTGAAGCGTCAGCCGTGCCCGGCGTGAGCACCCTCGGCCGGCACTATTTCGGCTGCTTGCTCACCAATACTTTGCGTCGCTTCGGTGGTCTTGGCGGTTTTGGACCCTTTGGGCGATGCCGGCTCGGCGGGTGACGGGGCATCGGACTCAGCCTCAGTTTCAGCGGCCAGCTTTTGCGCAGCCTCTTGCCGTTTCAGTCGCTCGATCTTCGGACGATCCGGTCCGATGACCATGGTAATCCGCCGGCCGGCGAACCGCGGCTCCATCTCAACCTTCCCGACATCGGAGAGCGTCTCGATGATCTGCTTCATGCGGACTCGGCCGCGCTCCTTGTGGGCCATTTCCCGGCCACGGAAGTTCTGCACGATCTGGACCTTGTGGCCTTCCAGCAAGAACCGGCGGGCCTGATCCAAGCGGATCTCGATGTCGTGGGGATCGATCTTCATCGATCGCCCCAGCCGAATTTCCTTCAGCTCCGCTCCCTTGGACTTGGCCTTGTTGGCGCGGTCCTTCTTGGACTGTTCGTACTTCCATCTGCCGAAGTCCATGATGCGGACAACGGGAGGCGTCGAACTCGCGGACACCTCGACCAGATCAAGGCCCGCGTCAAAGGCACGCCGCTTGGCCTCGTCGATTTCGACGACACCGATCATGTCGTCGTTCTCATCAATCAATCTGACCGGCGTCACACGGATGCGTTCGTTGACACGCGGTCCGATGGGCGCCCTGTCCGCGGCGCGGAAGAATCGTCTACGGGCGATGGCTCATATCCTCGTTTCGGCTCTCTGTTGGTACAGGCACGACAACCACCGAGCCGAGGGCGGCGGCAGAACGTGGCGTTGACTTTGCAAGCTTCGTCGGGCAAAAGGCCATACGGCTATATGATCCTGTGCCGACGATCAGATGTGTGCTGGCGGTTGATCAGCATCGAAACTCCATCGAAGCGGCCCAAGGTCCGCCGAGCCCCCAGCCCGACCCGTCCTGCGGCCACTACGGCTCATACACTACATTCACATCGGCCAACTGGCAAATTATATTTCAATGAAAGACTGTCAATTGACCGCTGAACCCGGCCTCCGTCCCCGACCGCCCGGCGGCGCCGACCCTAGACGGTCATCGCCTGGAAGTGCTCCGCCACCACGGTTTGCCCGCCGCGCGAGTCGATCTCACGCCGCAGAGCCTCCACGAAAACGGCGATTGGCAGCGTCCCAAGGTTCCGGCGAATGCCTCGGGCCCGGATGCTGACCACGCCTTCCCGCTCGTCGTTGGGCCCAACCACCAGCAGATAGGGCACCTTCATCTCGGCCGCGGC
>JADFGE010000036.1 GCA_022567855.1 Planctomycetota bacterium
GTTCCGCGGCGGCGCGGGGCTCGACCCGGACGGCCGCGAGGGGCGCGCCAACATGGCCTCGGCGCTCCTCGACGAGGGCGCCGGCGAGTACGATTCGCAGGCGTTTCAGGCGCGGCTCGAGGACCTCGCCATCCGCCTTCACTTCGATGTCGGGCTCGACACAACGACGGCCACCAGGGCCGACCTGCCCGGCGCCAAGCGCAACCTCAATCTTCCGCGTCTTTCTGCCGCGGGCTATATCACACCCAATGCGGCCCGCAGTCGTATAATGGAGGAATATCGCCTGATCAAGCGGGCCCTTTTGAACCATCACCGGAACGGGGCCAGCCCGCGCAGCAACCTGATCTTGATCACCAGCGCCCTGCCCGAGGAGGGCAAGACCTTCACCGCCATCAATCTCGCCATGTCGATGGCGACCGAAGAAAACGTGTCGGTGCTGCTGATCGACGCCGACTTTAACAAGATGGGTGCCGTTGCGGTGCTCGGTGTTCACGAAAAGATCGGTCTGATCAATATCTTGGCAAACCCAGATATCGATCTCGCCGATGTTCTGCTCGAGACCAACATTCCCGATCTCACCATCATGCCCGCCGGCCAGTCCCATGGGCACTCGACCGAGCTTTTGGCTGGTCCAAGGATGGCGCAGCTGGCCGAGGAGATGTCCAGCCGCTATGCGAACCGCTTCATCCTTTTCGACTGTCCACCGCTCCTGGTGACGACGGAGGCCGCCGCCTTGACAGCCCATGTCGGCCAGGTGCTGCTCGTGGTCCGGGCCGAAGCAACCAAGGAGGTTGCCGTCCGCCATGCTCTCGCGCTGATCGACGAAAAACCCGAGGTGGGTCTGGTCTTGAACCGCACACGTTCGCGAATCGGCAGCTCGGAGTACGGCGACTATTATGGTTCCTATCACGCCTATTGCGGCGACGGCAGCCAAAAGCCTGGCTGAGAACACTCCTCCCGGCAAAGCGGCGAAGGCCTTATGAAGTCCTCAAAAAACCCGGACAAACCCCAGCACGATCAAATCCCAAAGCGCCAGGTTCATGGCGATCACGGTCCATGGACCGTTCGACCCGGTGGTCGAATACCAGAGGTCCCAGTTCTGCAGGTTGTGTGAGATGAGAATGTGCCACCGGATGGTGTAGATCGAGCCGACCTCGAGCTCTTCTCCGCCATTTGGCAAGTCGAGCTGAATGTGGGCACGGGCGGGGTTGGTCATCACCAAGGCGGCCGCGGCCGCAACCACCACGCCGTTGACTTTCAGCCATTGATGAAATCGCATTTCGTTCTCCATTCTGTTAGTTTGTCAAGCCGGCGAATTGCCCGATTGGAACCGCATCCGCTTACGGGACGTGTGTTCGGCTTTGGCATTATACATCTCGCCGTGCCGCGATGCTAGGGGGACACGGTGAGGGCGATATGGCAGCCCGGCTACCCTATGTTGCCGTGCGCGCGGCGATCAATTCCGGCTTTGGCTCGGTTATCCCGGTGGGAGGACCCAAGAATTCGCGGGCGGCGTCGACGACGAAGGCGTGGACGTTGAAGGTGGCGGCCACCGCGTCCAGAGCGCCGTCAGTGAGGAAACACGTCCCCAGCGGATGATTCGAAGCCCGTTGGATGAGGGCGTCGACCTCAGCACGGTTGGGGCGGTCGATGGTCAGTACGCCGTTCGTTCGGTCGCTGTCAGTCATGGGAAGAACCCTCAGGAGGAGTCGAGCGTACCGGGCAAGGCAGCAACTATGTTTCTTCGGAGGCGGCTGTCAAGTACCATGTCGGCCGGTGCGGGCTGAGGCCCTTATTATCACGGTTCGGGCGGTGGGGACAATGAGGATCGGATTACACGATGGCTCTTGAAGAATCGGTGATTTTGTGCGAGTGTTGGGCCCGGGACGGATTGCAATCCATCCCCGGGGTGGTGGCAACCGAACAGAAACTGGAGATGCTGAACCGGATCATCGCCTCGGGTGTCCAGAAGCTGGAGGTGACGAGCTTCTCGCATCCCGGCCTGCTGCCCCAGTTTGCGGACTGTGTGGAGGTGCTGCAAAGGGTGGATCGCCGGCCGGGGGTCAGCTACGTGGTGCTGATCCCAAATGAACGGGGGTTTGAGCGTTTCGTGATCTGCCAGAAGGAGGGGTACGGGGCGGACGAGATCATCCTGATGATCTCCTCGAGCGAGGCGCACAACCTCGCAAACTTCCGCATGACGCACGATGAGGCGAAGCAGGCACATGCGGGGATCATGCAGCGCGCCCATGAGCTTGGGGTGAAAGTAATCGGCTGCCCGGGCACGGTGTACGGGTGCCCGATCTCAGGCGACGTGCCCCTGGCAAATGTGATGGACCTGACACGGTTCTACCTGGAGCACGGCGCGCAGACGATCATGCTCGGCGACACGACGGGCGCGGCGAATCCGCTTCAGGTGCGCGAGCGCATCGGGGCATTGCAGAGTGAATTTCCCGAGGCCCAGTTCATCGCGCATTTTCACGACACGCGCGGCAACGGGATCGTCAACAGCTTCGCCGCACTGGAAATGGGACTGCGGTACGTGGACACCTCGCTGGGGGCGATCGGCGGGCAACCGGCAACGGGCGCGAACAAGTACCAGTACGGGTTCACCGGCAACACGTGTACCGAAGATCTCGTGTGCCTGCTCGCGGAGATGAAGGTGGATACCGGCATTGATGTCGATGCGATGATCGGAAACGGCAAGCGATCGGAACAGATCATCGGGCGGCGGTTGCGGGCGAATATCATTCGCAGCGGGCCCGTCAATCACCGACCCAAGGACTACGATCCGAGCGCGAAGTCGTCAGGGCAGGAGACGACGACAGATCCGAAGCCCACGGTGGCCGAGCCGGTGTGACCTGAGTGGTCCGGCCGTGGGTCGGCGACTTGATTTACGGAGTTGTTCATGCGAATATCACATGTCTGCTCCAGGATGCCCCCATGCTCTCCACCACCGCCGAATACGCCCTTCGCATCATGATCCACCTCGCCGAGTCCGACGGCGATCAACTGACCAGCGAAACGATCGCCGAGGCGACCAAGGTGCCGGCCGATTACACCGTCAAAGTGCTGCAATGGCTGGGGCGGGCGAGGATGGTCCAGGGTCAGCGCGGCCGACGCGGCGGATTCCGGCTGGACTGTGATCCTCGAAAGACAACGCTCCTCGACGTCGTCAACGTGATCGATCCCTTGGAGCGAATCATAGAGTGTCCGCTGGGGCGCGAGGTACACAAGAGCAAGCTGTGTCCACTGCACAGTCGCCTCGATGAGGTCATTGCGCTTCTTCAGGACACCCTCGGTGAGATGACCCTGCAGAGCGTGATCGACGGGACGCGGGGACCGTCGCTCTGTCAGCCGGCCGGGACGACGATCACGGTCTCCGCGCGCGGCGCCGGCGCAACGAAGCGGAAAGGGCGCGGTGCGACTCGTGGGCGGAAGAAGAAGACGGCATCCGCGTCGAGATCGAAAAAGCGAGTGCGATCACGCTGACGATCGGCCTTCACGGTTGACGGGCGGTCGACGAATCGCGGGCAGCGCCGAAGATCAAGTGCTCGAACCCTGCGTAGATGCTCGGCGTGTGCAGGACCGGTATCGTCGGAACCGTTTCGTAGGAACTGAGGTTGTCATTGACATACACGCTGGGTGCTATGCGATGCCGCGAAGCAGGACACCAACGACGTACGCCAGGATTGCCGCCAGTCCGCCGATCCCGAGGGTTTCGAGCCCAGCGATGTGCCAGCGTTCCTCGACGAACCGCGCCTTGACGGTTCCGATCGCAAAGAACGCAGCCCCCGTCAGGACAGCGCTCCAGGCAAACGCATGTAGCAGGTTGCCCGATGCATAGAAGTGGAAAAGATACGCCAGCAGCGGCACGAGGCCGAGGAGGACGAAGGCGGCGAAGGTCGTCGCCGCGGCGCGAAGCGGCGAGGCGCCTTTGAGGGGAAGGCCGAGTTCCTCCCGAAGCATGGTGTCTACCCACCGGTCGAGGTCCGAGGTGATGATGTTCACCGCCCGCTCAAGATCCTCGCCGGCAAATCCCTTCTTGGCGAAAATCTGGCGGATCTCCTCCCGCTCACCTTCGGGAATGGCGGCAACGTGATGCTCCTCGCGCCGCCGGGCACGATGCAGCAATTGGCGCTCGGCCCGCGTGCTGAGGAAGTTGCTCGCTCCCATACTAAAACCGTCGGCAAACAGATTGGCCAAGCCAAGGATGACGACGACCTTCGTGTCCAGTCCGGCACCCTGAACACCACAGACGACGGCGAACGTCGTCACGGTGCCATCGATCGCGCCATAGATGAAATCGCGCAGGTAACTGTGTTTGGTCGGCGCGCGCAGACGCTGTCGGATCGCCTCAGGGGTATGCTCGGCCTCGAGCGCCGGTCGAGGATGGTTTGTATCGAGCGACATTTTGGCTCCTCGCTTGTGTTGAAGGGATTGTGATTAGGATAGCCGCGGGCGGCGGTCGGCACGGCACATCCTGGTCGTCGCGGCGCTGATGCTCCGGCTGATGCCGATCCCGCAAGGGAGTTTCAGCTATATTGCCGGCCGGACAAGGAGACCATCGATGCCGGTGCAGAGAACCACGACGCCAGTTTGCGCTGCGGACATCATGACAAGCAATCCCGTGCGCGTGACGCCGGACGTCACGGCGGTCGAGCTGGCCAGATTGCTTGACGCAAACGAGATCTCCGGCGTGCCGGTGGTCGACTCGCTGGACCGATCCTTTCGCCCCCGTCGCGACCCTTTTGGACGCAGATCTCGTCCGCAAGCGAGCAGATTGGACTTCAATGTCGCGCGACCGGCGTTATGCTGGAGTAAAACGGCCCGGCGGTGGAGCCGGGCGAAGGTCAAATGGGAGATGTCGGCTTAGTGCGATCCTGATTCGGTGAGGAGACGATAATGATTGTGAATCGATTCAGAATGCTTGCAATCGCGGCCGTGGCCGCGCTGACAAGTCCTGCTGCGGCGATTGAGCCGTCCCAGCCGCCCGACCTCGACCCAAAGGCGATCGAACAGGCCGCCGGCACACCCGTCACCGTCACGGATGACGGTGTCGTGCGCATCGGATGGTCACGCGACGATGTCGCCATGACGATCGACGGCATCCCGTTCAGGCCACAGGCGGGGCTCGGTTCATGGGCAGCGTTCACGGCGCTGCCAAACGGCAATGCGATGGTGATGGGCGATACCGTCGTCTTTGAAGACGAGATCACGCCCGCGATGGACGCCGCGTTCGAGCACGGGCTGCAAGTGACGGCACTGCACAACCACTTCGTTTTCGATCGGCCTCCGGTCTACTTCATGCACGTCGGTGGCATGGGCGATGAAGTGATGCTCGCGGCTGGCGTACGGGCGATGTGGGATGCTGTCAGGACGGTGCGCCAAGAGCATCCCGAACCGGACTCCACGTTCGATGATAATGTGCCCGAACAGTCAGGCGAGTTCGACATTGCTTCGCTCGAACAGGTTCTCGGCAGCAAGCCGTCTGTCAACAACGGTGTGGTGAAATTCACATTTGGTCGTACGGCGTCGATGCACAGCGTGGAGTTCGGGGCATCGATGGGGTTGGCGACTTGGGCCGCATTCTCCGGCAACCAGGAGGATGCCATCGTCGATGGCGACTTCGCCATGATGGCGCCGGAGGTCCAGCCCGTCATGCGGTCGCTTCGCCGAAGCGGTATCCACATCGTCGCGCTGCACAATCACATGATCGGCGAGGAGCCGCCGTTCTACTTCCTCCATTATTGGGGCAAAGGAGGCGCCGACGATCTTGCTCAGGGCTTGAGAACAGCGATGGACGCGCAGGTGGCCGCCTCTGCCAAGCACAGGGGCGACACTGTTCACGCACTGCAAGCGCAGGGCGACAGTGGCGAGATGATCTGGCGATTCGACGACACGCCACCGGGTCGGCTTCCCGACGGATGGAGATCCGACGCGACGCGCCCGGATGGCGAGCCAAACCTCTGGTCCGTGCAGATCGATGCGTCGGCCATCTCCGGCAACCAAGTGCTCGCCCTTCCGCGGACCCCCCGATTCCGAAGCGGGACATTCAATCTGTGCTGGACGAATGGCGTGCGCTTCCGCAACGGCGAGATCACCGTCAAGGTCAAGGCACGAACCGGTGAGGTGGACCAGGGCGGCGGACCGATTTGGCGAGTCCAGGATGCGAACAACTATTACATCTGCCGCGCCAACCCGCTTGAGGACAACTTCCGGCTGTACTACGTCAAGGACGGCCGCAGAAGGCAGATCGCCAGCGCCAGGGTGAAGATCCCCAGCGGCGTGTGGCACACGATTACGATCGAGCATGAAGGCAATCAGATCGCGTGCTACCTCAATGGCGAGGAGTTGCTCACCGCAACCGACGATACCTTCCCCGATGCCGGCGGTGTCGGGTTCTGGACCAAGGCTGACGCGGTCACCTCGTTCGATGATCTCATGATCGAAGGCAGCGGCGATCACGATGACGACGACGATGGCAACGATGGCGATTGACGGAGGATCTCAGCGCCGTCCTGGAAAGGAGCTGAATCATGAATCAGCAGCATTTGTGGAGGTTTGTTGGGGGCATTGCCCTTCTGTACTGCATCGTCTGGCCCGCGACGAAGACGGTCACGGCATCCACGCAGTCTGATCGAGCGTCGGAATCCGTGCGCGCGTACGTCACGAACTTTGCCGGCGATGGAATTTCAGTGATAGATCCAGCGGCCGGTCGCCTGATCGCGCACATCAAGACCGGCTCCAAGCCCCACGGGGTTGCCATCGCCCCCGACGGTGATGCGGTGTACGTCTCGAACGAGGGCAGCGGCACCGTGTCGATCATCGACCCTGCCACGAACGTGGTTGTTGCCACGATCGATGTGGGCAAGGGGCCGAATCAGCTCGCCGTCTCGGCTGACGGTCGGCATCTATTCGTGACGCTTCACGAAGAGGATGCCCTTGCCGTGGTAGACGTTGCTAAGCGGCGAGTTGTCGAACGTGTGCCTGTGGGTCGGAGTCCGCATATCGCACTGCGAAGCCCAGACGGCAAGACGATCTTTGTTACCAGTGAGGGCGACATGAAGCTTGTCGAGGTCGATGCCTCATCGTGGCAGATTACCGGTAGCACTTTCCTGCGCGCGTTTCCACGGGTTCTGGCGATAACGCCCGACGAGAAGAAGGTATACCAAACGATTCGTTGGCTCAATGGGGCCCTTGTTGTTGACCCTGCCAAGAAGACGGTTGTGGATCGCATCGCTTTAGGTGAACCCATGTTTGCTGTCGAAGGCAAGGACGCGCACGGTCTGGCAATCACCGCGGACGGATCTGAACTGTGGATAACCACGCAGACCACCAACTCCGTGACGATCCTCGACGTTGAAAGCCACGAGGTTCTTGGAAGGATTCGAGTTGGCAAGAACCCGAATTGGATTGGTTTCACTCCGGACGGCAAGCTGGCCGTCGTCAGCAACACGAGTTCGCAGAGCGTCACGATCATCAATGTCGCGGCACGCGCCGTCGTCGGGACCGTTGAAGTTGGCGCGTCGCCCAAACGGCTCGTCGTGGGCAGGGTCGTCGTGACAAGGTAGTCACAGAGGCACAGCGGCACATGACCCGACATCGACAAATGATCCGATCTGGGATTTGCGCGGCGGCGATCCTGGCGTTGATTGGTGTCGCGGAGGCGTCCGCACAGCAATCCGCGCCCGGCGACACGGCCGAGCCGGCGCGACCGGCATATCGATTCCTGCGATACACGGAAGATTGGTCCGTGCTTCGTGACGTGCAAGAATCGCAGCTCGTCGATCCGTGGGATTCATTGAAGTATGTGCCGCTCAGCGATGACGCCGACATCTGGGCGAGCTTCGGCGGACACATGCGGCTGCGCTTGGAGAACTGGTCAGATTTCGGTTTCGGGGCATCGCCCGATCCGGATGACACGTTCCTCCTCTGGCGGCTCGCCCTGCACGCCGACATCCATTTCGGCGATAACATCCGCACCTTCGTCGAGGGCAAGACCGCGCTGTCCAGTGACCGTGACCTTCCCGGTGGAAAACGAACCTTGGACGTTGACAGCCTCGCTTTGGAGCAGGCGTTTGTCGACGTGACGCTGCCTCTCGCCGACGGCGCGTCGCTCACCATTCGCCCCGGACGCCAAACGTTCCTCTTCGGCAAGCAGCGCCTCGTCAGCCCCTTACCCTGGTCAAACACGATGCGGCGCTGGGACGGGGTCAGCGGAATCCTGGAGCATGACGGTTGGACCGCCCACGGATTCTGGTCACAGTTCGCCCCTGTTCGCAAATACGAGTTCAACGAAACCGAGGCCGACATCGAGTTCTTCGGCGTCTACGCGACGGGCAAGATCATCAACGACACCGTCGGGCTCGACCTGTATTACCTCGGACTGCAACGAACGTCGGCGACATTCAACGGCACCACCGGCCCGGAAGATCGAAACACGATCGGCGGACGAATCTTCGGCCAGGTCGCGGACACCGGTTTCGACTACGACCTCGAAGGCGCGTACCAGTTCGGCGAGGTCGGGGCCGGTGACATCAGCGCCTTTATGATCGCAAGCGAGTTGGGCTATCGCCTCCGGGAAGTGTCGGGCTCGCCGAGGCTGCACGTGGGATTTGACTACGCTTCGGGCGATAAATCACCCGGCGGCGACGTCGAAACCTTCAACCAACTCTTTCCACTCGGGCACGCATACTTGGGGTATATCGACATCGTCGGCCGACAGAACATCATTGATCTCAATGCGGGCGCAACGATGACGCCGTTGGAATCAATGACCGTGGGGTTGACCGGCCATCTGTTGTGGCGGGCCGAGGATACGGACGCGCTGTACAACGCCGGCGGCGGGGTCGTTCGGGCCGGCGGACTCGGCGTCGATGACGAAGTCGGCGCGGAGCTTGATCTGACGATCAAATACAAGTTTGATCGCCATTTGACGGGTCTCTTGGGGTACAGCCACTTCTTCGCCGGCGACTTCATCGAAGAATCCGGCGCCAGCGAAGACATCGACTTCGTCTACGTGCAGTTGCAGTACGTGTTTTAGAGCAGTTTCAATGATTATGTAGCGTCACGGCACGACGTGAACGGTCTCAAGATATAGCGGCATCCCGATCGAATCGGGATGCCGCTATTCTGTTCGGCGCGCTTCGTGACGATTATGATTGCGCGGCCGTCGCTATGATCGGCCTTTTGCTCGCGGCCGTTCTTGGCGTCGCTATCGCTTCGTGTCCTGTGTGTCCCGCGCCGCCTCGGCATGCTTGGCCTTCCAGGCGGCGTCGAGCACGGCCAGATACTGGGCGGGATTCTTTTTGAATTCGGGCTTGCATCCGGCACAACAGAATCGCACGAGGCGGTTGCCAACAATGATCTCGACCGGCTCGCCCATCGAGCCGAGCGGCCCCTCGGCGACAACGCAAGTCTCCAGCGGATAGCGATCACGCTGCTTCGCGACGATCGCAGCGTCGATCTTCTTGAGATACGCCGCCGCGTCTTTGTTGAACATTTTGATACAGCCTGTGCAACAAAGGCGCACGAGACGATTCTTGTAGACATAATTCACCGAGATGTCTTCGCCGTCTTCAACCAACGGGTTGCCGCTGATGATGCAGGCATCGAGGGGATAGTAGTGAACTTGTGCCTTGACAAGCTGTTCGTCGATTTTCCTGAAACCCGCCTTCTTGTCGGCCTCGAACTTGCCAACGCAGCCGTTACAGCAGAAACGAACCTCACGGCCGTCGTATTCCTTGACGATCGCGTCGCCTATCGACCCCAGCACTTTGCCGGAGATGGGGCAAGTCGCGAGCGTATAGAGATCGCCCTTGGGCTCGTCGTTGGCCTTGGTCTGCTTCTTGTCGTCTTGGTCGGCTGTTACCCGTTGCTTGAACGACGCCAAAACGAATTGGTCCTTGCGGCCGTTGTCCCACGCGGCGAAACGCGCTTCACAACCCCCGCAGCAGAAGCCGACCGTTTTACCTTCATAGGTCACGAACGTTTGGCCATCGATGGGCTTGCCGCTCATGGGGCAGGTCGTGTTGATCGCTTCGTTGGCGGGTGCGGTCGTTGTCGTCGGCTGGGCCGAAGCGGGCACAGCGAGGCAGCCAATCCCGACCACGGCGAGGACGGCAAATAACGGGTTTTTTCGGGCAATCATGTTCGATCTCCATTGGTTTGTGGGTCAGACATGGTAGCACGTCCAAGCCCCAAACCTGCACCGAGTAGAAAAGAATCGACATGACAAGCAACGAGCGTAAGGCTCCGATCATTCCTCCAAAGCCGACAATGGCTATGGGAACCGGGATTCCCGACTCGGCTGAGGGACGCCAACACCCACGAGAGGCCCGCAACGGCCGTGGCGGTCTTTATCAGACTGAACCGGGCGTGGCGACGATCAGTCGGAACCACCGGATCAGGATGAAACCGCCGCGACTTCAAACCCGCGCCGCCACGCGCGGTACGCTGGAATGATGCGGATCGGCGTTGATCTCGGCGGCACGAAGATCGAGGCGATAGCGCTCGATGCGGTCGGTAGGGAACTCGCGCGCGAGCGCGTGGCTACGCCTGCCCACGATTACCGGGCAATCGTCCAGGCCATCGCCACGCTCGTCAAGAAGATTGAGCGCGAGGCCGGAGACGCCGCAACGGTCGGCGTCGGGATGCCCGGCGCGATTTCTCCGCGCACTGGGGTGATCAAGAACGCCAACTCGGTCTGCCTCATCGGTCAGCCACTCGATCGAGATTTGGCGGCAGCGCTGGGACGCCCGGTTCGTCTCGCCAACGACGCAAATTGCTTCGCGCTCTCTGAGGCGACGGATGGCGCTGCACAAGGCGCATCCGTTGTCTTTGGCGTTATTCTCGGCACTGGGGTCGGCGGCGCGATTGTTATGCACGGTCAGCTCGTCGCCGGTTGCAATGCCATTACCGGCGAATGGGGGCACAACCCCCTACCCTGGCCCAATGATCAGGAGCGTCCCGGACCGGCGTGCTATTGCGGGCAGCGCGGCTGCATCGAGACGTTCCTCTCCGGGCCCGGCCTGGAGCGTGACTTTGCCGCAACCACCGGACACCAACGGTCCGCTAGCGAGATTGCCCATCAAGCCGAGAAGGGCGAAGAACAAGCCGACGCGGCAGTAGCGCGATACGAGAATCGCCTGGCCCGTGGACTGGCTTCGATCATCAACGTGCTCGATCCGGATGTGATCGTGCTCGGCGGCGGCGTGTCCAAGATCGATCGACTCTACACGCGCGTGCCCCAGATTTGGACGAAATACATCTTCTCCGATGCGGTGGCGACCCGGCTTCTCAAGGCCGAACACGGCGATTCAAGCGGCGTGCGCGGCGCCGCCCGCCTCTGGCCCCCCGATTGACACAAAAGGGGACGGGAGTCGTTTTTGTCAACTCGGGATCAGACAGATAGCTCAGACGCTGTAGCGTCATACGAATCCCACGTGATTCTCGTGCGTTTATCGGGTGCCATGCTTCATTCCCGACGCGTCGGGATGAAGCATGCTTCGCCCTATCGGGTCAAAGCATGGCACCCGCCCACGGATCAATTGCAATGCGAATCATTCAACGATTGGCACGTGGCTTATACCGATCACGATTTCACTCTGCGCGACGTCAAGTAGGGGGCATTGCACACGGACTTGATGATCTGCGGATCGAGGCAGGTCGCTTGCCAGGCGTCGCAGGCGGCTTGGCGCAACGCGTCATAATCGTCGTAGCTCCGGTTCGACCAGTGGTGGGATCGCAGATAGTGCCAGAGGTTCTCTATCGGATTCAGTTCCGGTGAATACGGCGGCAGGGCCAGGACGGTCAGGTTCTTCGGTAGCCGCAGTTGCTTTGAACAGTGGTAGCCCGCCTGATCCCAGATCATCACCACGTGCACATTGGGATCGACCTCCTGCTCGAACTGCTCGAAGAATCGGTTGATCATTGCGGTGTTCAACTCCGGCGACAGCAATCCCACGGTTTGACCGGTCTGCGGACACGCGGCGCCGATCACATACAGATAGTCGTATTGGGTCTGTTTGACCGCGGGCGGCCGGGAACCACGGCGGGCCCACTTGCGCATCAGCGTGCCTTGTTGGCCGAACCGCGCTTCATCCTGGAACCAGACCTCCAGCCGCTTGCCCGGATGGTGTCGGGCGATGTGCCGGACGTGATCCAGCGCGTTTTTTTAAAAGCCTCCTGGGCCTGCCGATCCGCCTGGCGATGTCGAGGCCGTGGCATCAAAAGACGATAGCCCAGCCGATGCAGCAGATCGTAAATGCCGTTGAGGCTGTAGAGAACACCGAAGTGTTCGTTGATCGACTGACGCACATCTTCCCCACGCCGAATGTCACCATGCGGATCCTCGGCCGCCGCATCCAGGTGTCGCACGAGTTGCTGTTCCTGGGCATCGGTGAGATGACGATGGTTGGAGCCGCGTCGATCTTTCAGCCCCTCAAGGCCATCGGTGTTGTACCGATGCACCCATTGCTGAAGCGTGCGGCGACTCACATTCATCACGGCCCCAACCTGGGTCGCGGTCTCGCCGCGTTTGGCTCGAATGATCACTTGCAGCCGCACCCATGCACGGACCTTGGTCTGCCGCTTGGCTAGTTCCGTGAGTAGTTCCAACGAGTGATGTTCAACCAGATGCATGGTCTGACCTCCTTGTCAATGAAGGCCGATCATGTCACCTCGTCACCAAAAGCGCAACCTAACAAGCGCCGAACATGCGCGCGATCTCAAATCAGGACCGGTATAATACGAATCATAAGTAATTCTCAGGCGTTGACCGGGTGCCATGCTTCATCCGCGCAGCGGTGAAGCATGCTTTGCCCTATCGGGTCAAAGCATGGCACCCGCCTGCGGATTAATGGCGATGCG